>CALKDE010000403.1 GCA_938082955.1 uncultured Pseudomonadales bacterium | reverse complement strand
AGGCCGCTCCAAAACATTGATCGTTATCCCTTCGATGAAGGCGGTGACGCGACGGGTGTTGAGGTTTCTAAAGACAAAATTACTAGAGCCGTCTGTGACCTCGCCGCGAAATAGTATGTCAGGAACCTCTAAGGGTCCGCTGCGCTGTGGGAAGATGACGTAGCGTTTCTCGTAAACGCCATAGCGCTCCCCATCGATGAGCTTCTCATATTGATTGGGCGAGCCGATTAGCTGGATGACTGAGTCTTCCATCTCGAGTTCGGTGAATTGGGGGTTTCGAATTCCGTTGATCGTGTAGTAGAGACGGACGGTGAATAGCAATTGTTCCTGTACATAGACAGACTCTTTGTTTGTCTCTATCTCTAGGTATAGCTCTTCGTTTGATTGGTTGGAGCGAGGGCCTTCGTTAGTCACTGTGACTACCATCGGCGCAGTTGCCGTGCCGTTGATGTTTAGCTCAGGAATTATTAGATCGCCTTCCTCTAGAGGGAATAGCGTGACTATGTAGTCAGTCCACGCTTCAACCGCTCCATTGACGCTTCTTATTTGGCTTGAGGTTCGAGTCCCCAGTACATCGAATTGACTGGTTAACGGAGTCAGATCTAATTGCATGCCCTGGCGCTGATCGTAGATTCGTATAGTAAGTGTTACGGTTTCGCCGCGCGCGATCTCGTTGCGATCCAGAGAGATCTCGACTTCCTGCGCTTGTGCCGTTGAGAGTAGTGTTAGGCCTAAGCAGAGAAATATGAATGCCAGTCGTGACTTAATTCTCACCAGATCTGTCCTCCATTTTGCAGGCTATTTGCCGTGCCATTCAGCTGACGCTGTCGGTATTGGTACCTGAACTTGCGGCGTAGTAGCTCGCCGGGGTCGTCTTCGATTCGTCTTAACCATTGCTCAAGAGATTGCTGCTCTTCGAATTCTTCATTGGTGGTTTCGCTAGGCGTATTCTGCTCGCTATTCGACTCGGAGCCTTCCTGCTCTTCTGGGGGTTGATTTTGCTGTTCTTGATCTTGCGGATCTTGATTGCCTTCTTGACTCTCCTGATCTTGCTGATCACTGTTTTCAGACTCCTCATCGGATTCGTTCTCAGAATTCTGCTCTGATTCGCTTTCCTGGTCTTCGCCGTCTTGATTTTCGCCGTTCTCAGCTTCTTCTTGCTCAAGCAATTGCTCTACGATTTCCTTGTTCTTAAGAGCGTCGGGGTGACCTAGTTCTAAGCTGAGCGCGATGTCATAGGCGGCGATGGATTCAGCGTAGTTGCCGGACAAGGCGAGGGCGTTGCCTCGGTTGTAATGCCCATCCACTGTATCTATGGCGCTGAAGGACGCGACGGCGGCTTCGTAATTTGCAGCCTTGTAGTTAGCAGCGCCCTGCCAGTCGGTCGCTTCGAATAGCAGTGCGGCGGTAGTGTGCGCTTCGCTGGCAAAGGCTTCAGCGGCCTGTTGATCCTTTGTCATCCAAAGATCTTTCCATTCGAGTGCTTGCGCTTGCTGGCTTGGCAACATCATGCCGGATCCGGTAATTAGAACGAAGCTGAATAGCCAGCCGCGGCGGAAGCTCAAAGCAGCGATCGGTAGCACCAACAGTAATAACCAAGGGCCGAACTCATACCAAATATCAAACTCTTCTTCGACATCCGACATTTGCTCGTCATCTAACAGCTCGAAGTCTGAAAGCAGGTAGGCCAGGTCAGAATCGGCAAGCTGTATATCGTGGTAGCGCCCGCTGACGCGATTGGCGAGTGACTGTAAAACGTCCTTGTTCAGAGTTGGGATGATTAACGCCCCTGCTTCATCTGTAAGGAACTCGCCGTCATTGGTTCGAATTGGAGCGCCTTCTTTGGTGCCTATGCCCATGATCAAAAGTTCATAGTCGTTGTCGGCGAATTGCTCTGTGAGTAGTAGTTCTTCATCGAAGCCGCGGATGCCGTCAGTCATCAACAGGACCTTTCCGCGACTGGCGTCGGTTCCGTCAAGTAGCCCGATGGCCAGTTCGATCGCCTCAACTGGTTTACTGCCAAAAAGTGGCATGATGTTAGGGCTTAGCGAGGGGACCAGCGCCTCAATCGTGACCACGTCATCGGTTAGTGGTGTCACGGTATGGGCGTCACCAGCATAGACGACGAGGGCGGTTTGACCTTCCTCGCGCAGAGCGAGGATGTCCCGTAGCTTACGCTTTGCCAGGTCGAGTCTATTCGGTGAGTGATCGGGTGCGAACATAGATAGCGAAAGGTCGAAAACGATAACAAGCGCATCTTCTTTTTTCTGTACAGGTTGCGGCAACTGCTCCCAGACCGGTCCGGCTAACGCGAGAATGGATAGCGCCCAAGCGGCAAATAACAAAATTAGTGGAGTTCGCTGTGAAGCGTTCTTACTGCGGTCTAGAAGATAAGGCAGCAGGTTCTTGTCGATTGCCTTATCCCAGGCTGTTACGACTGAATTCACACGCCACATGGCGGAGAAGAATAGCAGCACGGGGATTAATGCTAGTAGCCATAGCGGCCTAAGGAAATGAAAATTATCGATTACGCTGACTGGTATAAGTAGTTCCATCAGGTTTTACTTCCAGTGGCTGTTTCAATTTCATCATCGTCTCTATCGCTGAGTCTCGCTTTGCCCGTGAGTGACGCCCAGGGAATAGAGATTAGGGCAAGAAGGAAGCTAATTATCACGGCTGCACCAAGAGGCCAGTAGAATAGAACTCTAGTGGGCCTGTAGGTCTGCTCGTCTTGCTCAATGGTCTCGAGTAGATCTAGTTCCTCATAGATCTCGACAAGATCATTCACGTCTCGAGCTCTAAAGTAACGTCCCCCAGTAGATTCCGCTATCTGAGTGAGCACAGCTTCGTCCAATTCTGCTGACGGATTGATTGCTCTAGCGCCGAAGAAAGTGCGTTGCACAACCTGATCGGCGCCGATGCCGATCGTATAAATTTTGATGTTTTCTGTCTGCGCGAGCCGGCCTGCCTGTTCGGGTGAAACGGCGCCGGCATTGTTCACACCATCTGTTAATAATACCAATACACGACTATTTTCGGGTCTGGTGCGCAGGTGGATGACACCTAGGCCGATGGCGTCGCCGATAGCAGTAGCAGATTCTTCGATGATGCCAATTTCAGCTTCGGCCAATAGCGTACCTACGGTTTCCCGATCGAAGGTGAGAGGTGCCTGAATATAGGCATGAGCGGCGAATAGGATAAGACCAAGGCGGTCGCCTTCGCGGCGCTCTACAAAGTCACCTACGACAG
>CALKDE010000402.1 GCA_938082955.1 uncultured Pseudomonadales bacterium | reverse complement strand
TGTCGACTTCAGCGATTTCCTGCCCACCCTCTGTGAGGCGGCGGGTGCAAGTATCCCGGAGATACTCTCCCTCGATGGCAGAAGCTTTCTGCCCCAGCTGCGCGGCGAAGAGGGCAATCCCAGGGACTCGATCTATTGCTGGTACTCCCGTGGCGGAGGAAAGGGAGAGCAGTGGGCGCGCAACCAACGCTACAAACTCTACCCGGATGGCAAGTTTTATGACATCGGCGCAGATCCCTCGGAAAAAACCCCACTCGAGAATCTGTCACCCGAGGCCCAACAAGTCCGCACACTCCTGCAACAAACTCTCGGTCAATACAAAGATGCACGTCCCGCTAAGGGAGCCCCAGAGAGGAAAAAGAAGTAGGCCCCTTTGCTGTTTGGCCGAATAAAACCACAAACACTAGAATAGACACCTCGTGAACCATCTAGCTAAAGGCGTTATCACCGGAATTATTCTTTTCAATCTATTGCTCCGTGTCTATGCAGAAGAAGTCGCAAAGCCAGTTATTTGGCAGGAGATGATGACTATTGCCGAGGTGAAGCGCGATTCTCAAGGCAAGCTGCTGCCATTGCAGTCTTATGATCAGACGATGCGCCGTGGCATGGCATTCCTTCTGGAGGATCACCTGAAATGGTTCAAGGGTGCACCCGAAACGCTCGTGGATGAGAGCGGGATGACACAGATGCCGTGGGTCTATTATTCGAACCTGCAGCATGATGGGAGGCCGTTTCCCCATTCGGTAGATCGCTTCGTATCTTATCCAGCCTTTCACCACGCGCTGATGATCCGCACCCTGATCAATTACTCAAAGTATGCCGACGATTCCCGAGCACTGAAACAGGCTGTTGAATTGGCCGACTGGAATATTGCCCATAGCACACCGGGCGATTGGCCCTATGCCCACCTGCCTTGGAGCACATTCGAAGAGAAGAAGCCCGGCGGCTTTCGCGACAAGACCGGTTTGATGCCGGACAAAGCAGCGATCATGGCACTGGCCTATATCGATCTTCACAAGGCCTCTGGCGAGGCACGGTTCCTCAATGCCGCTGGTAAGATCGCCGACACCCTCAATGCGCGCCAGCGCCCGAATGGCACTTGGCCCTTCCGGGTCGACCCCAAGAGTGAAAAGGTCATCGAGGAGTACTCCAGCAGTGTCATCTACGCGGTGATGTTGTTTGAGAGACTGGATGCGGCAAACGGCAATGATCACTACAAGGCAAAGAGGGACTTGACCTGGAGCTGGCTTTTGAATGGTCCGATCAAGACCAAGGAGTTTCGCGGTTTCTACGAAGACATTCCACCCAGCCCGAAGGGCCGCACCAACTACGATTGCCTCGACACTATCCGCTACCTGCTCGCGAATCGGACCGAAAATAACGGGTATCTAGATATCGCCATGGACCTCAACGACTGGATCGAGGAGGTCTTCCTCGACAAAATTAAGGGTTTCGAACCAGCCGGGGGAATTCGTGAGCAATTGCAGTGCAATGTGGTCATGGGCATTCACAGCCTGAACTGGGCGAGCATGCTCAACGAGTTGGGTAGGGCGACTGATAACCATGGTATGCAGCAGCGCGCTATTCAAACCGCCAACTACACCACCTACTACCTTCAACCTGACAATCGGATTGTGGTTGGCTTCCAATATCATCAATGGTGGTACAGCTGTCACGTGGGGGTCGTGCTCTATCTACTCGATTTTGCAGAGAATCCCGAGCCGGCAAGTCGAAGGTAATCACTGAAAACAACTGCCTAACAAGCCGTTGGACCGAACCGGCTATCGCCGGTCGATCAGCTCAACGTTGAACGCGTTCATCAGATTTCTGACCAACGCAAAGCTGAGAAATCCGCCGTCATTTTTACGGGATGGGGCTGCCGGAGGTGCCCGAATAAAGATATGAAAAAAACGCTCAAAATAGTTCCTCTGCTGGTTGCCAGTCTAACGCATTGAGCTGATAAAGCCATAGACGCTCCCCATCGGCTGTGTCACGCAATCACGTGATAGACAGTTTTGTCTAAGTCCGCTATGATGAATGCAAAGAATGAGTCGCAATGAATACATCTAACATAACAAAAGTGATCAGAGCCGCGGGATCCATCATTCCCAGGTTCGTCTTCGCCATCGCCTTGCTTGCGCTACCCGCGGTTGCCGAGCAAGCCAGCACGACCAAGCTCCGAGTGGTGGCGTATAACGTCGCTTGCGGCCAGTGGGCCACACCTGAGCAAATCGCCGAGGCATTGAAGCCCTTGAATCCTGACATGGTATTGCTGAGTGAGGTTCCCAAGGCTAACCGGGGCAAAGACGTCAAGGACTGGTCACATCGTTTAGCGGCAGCACTCGGCCTGGATCACGTGCATGTCGGCACGAGTTCATCCGCGGGTCACAAGTCTCCCAAGTGGGGTGATCCCACCGGAAATTACGGCGGCAAATTCAAGTCCATTCTGAGCCGAACCCCTCTGACGAATGGCAATGACATCATCGTGGAAGGCAGTGGCTGGAAACGTGCCAACCCCGTGCGTGTGGAGACGTTCATTGGTGGCAAAAAGTTCGCGCTCTATTCGTTGCACTTACCAGGATACGCGCACAACAAGAGACAACCCACCAAAGCCGAAGCTTATGAGGGATCGAAACACAAAGCCCTGGCGGAGCTCATCAAGGCAGAAGATCCTAGCTACGGTATTATTGTCGGGGGAGACTTCAATGAATGGACCGACGGCCTGGTCATGCAGTGCCTTTTGAAAGATACCAAGCTGGAGAACGCGACCAAAGAGCAATCAATCGACCATATCCTCTACAGCAACAAGGGCTCGGTCAAACTACTCGAATCCAAGAGAGACTGGGGGCCTAAGCACCAGAACCATAAGAATGTAAGATACGAGGGCACATGGTCCGACCACCCTTGGGTCTATTGTGAGCTAGAGATTCCGACTAACCAGAGTTTCGAATAGCAGATAAGTTGATCTGATACTATCGATGTTAGCATAGTTAATGGAGTGGAGTGGAAGCACCAGTGGCGACTCCGCCTAATCTCATTTGCGAAAAATATGAATCTTATAAGAAACCAAACGAATAGAGCCCAGCTGTTGAAAGCCATCCTGGTAACTTTTGCTGTCATCTCACCCTTATTGGCGCAAGAGGGACCGACCTCTCAGAAGGTCAGTGAAGAAAAAGACATGCAAACCTTCCCGTCCTACCTGGATACCGGCTACGACCAAAAACACCGCCCCCAGTTCCACTTCACCTCACGCAAGAACTGGCTCAATGACCCGAACGGCATGGTGTATTACGACGGCGAGTACCATCTCTTCTTCCAGCATAACCCCATGGGCAACAAATGGGGCAATATGACCTGGGGACACGCGGTGAGTAAAGACATGCTGCGCTGGGAACAACTGCCTCACGCCATCTTGCCCTACGGTGGCGGAACCATCTTCTCTGGCACTGGTGCCGTTGACCACAACAACACGCTCGGCAAGCAGAAGGGGGATGTTAAAACGCTGATTGCGAGTTACACGCTCGCCTTGAAGGGCCCCTTCTATCAAGCGCTCGCCTACAGCACGGACAAAGGGCGCACCTTTGAGCTACTCAACGAGGGCAAAGCTGTCGTTCCTAATCAGGGAATTGAACGTGGCGAACGTGACCCAAAAGTTTTCTGGCACGAGGCGTCGAAAAAATGGGTAATGATCCTGTGGGTCAAGAAAGCCATCACCGACAAGGACCGGCGTGGCAGAAACAAGCAACGTTACAAGGACATGCCGAATGGCCCTGGTAAGGTGCGCTTTTTTACCTCGGACAACCTGACGGATTGGGAGGTAGCCAGCGACTTCGATCGCGACTGGGTCTTTGAGTGCATGGACTTTGTGCATCTTCCCGTCGATCCGTCTTCGTCTAAAAATTACGCTGGGACAAGTCCGTCTTCGTCTAAAAACTACGCCGGGACAAGTGGGGATCTAAACAACAAGAAATGGCTCCTGTTTGATGCCAGCTTCGACTACGAAATTGGCGAGTTTGATGGCACGACCTTTACCACCGACAAAAAAGTCGGGCTGGGTGACTTCGGACCCAATTACTATGCCGCCCAAACCTTCAACAACAGCCCGGATGGCCGCACCGTGGTCATCGGCTGGATGCGTGGCAGCGACTTCAACAAGGTCGGGATGCCCTTTAACGAGCAGATGTCTTTCCCTACCACCATGGAACTGCGCACCACCCAGGATGGTATCAAACTCTTCCGTTGGCCGATCCAAGAGATCGAGAGCCTCTACAACAGAAAGCATGCATTCACGAATCGCCCTGTCGCGAAACTGGCAGATGCACTCAGTGAGATCGACGCGGATCTCATCGACGCGTCCATTGAATTTGATCCGGAGGAGACTGGAACGATTGAATGGAACCTGCGTGGGCTCAAGGTGAGTTATGACGCGGACAAGCAGCAATTTCTCTACGCAGGAGTTCCCCTTGCTGCGCCTACGGTGAACGGTAAGGTCAAGCTCCGCGTCCTCGTGGACCGCGGCTCGATTGAGCTGTTTGCCAACGATGGCGCGGCGGTGGCGACTCACTTCGCCTTACCGGATCCCGAAAACCGCAGCATCCGCCTTTCAGGTAACGGCAGCGTCTCGCTCGTCATCAACGAATTGAAGTCGATCTGGCCTCAGCAATGATCGGATGCAGGCGTCGGCCTAGGTTAGTTTTCTTTACGTTGATTAACGGTTCAACTACTCTTTTTGAGTGGCTGGAGATGAATTATGCACTGGCATTGTGCTAAAGACGTAGAAGGCCTCAATGACTTCCGCTTGAGCATTCGCCAAGACTAAGTCCATCGTTTAACTTTATCTGGTTGAAAGTAGCCGGAGCTTCCAACTCCTAGGCCTTCAGATATGGGAGCAAGATGCTCCCACTACTTTTTTAAATTCCACCAAGAAAAGCATTCGACTAGACTGAGTCCCCCGATCGACACTTTGTGTGCTTTGTCACGCGAACGCGTGATAGGCGGGATTGATCGACTGTGTTATTCTAAGTGTTTTATCTATCATACTAATGATTGAGACCACCCTGGCCACGACCGTTTTAACTAGTTCCCAAATACATCCAAAAATGATAACAAAAACGCTCAAAATAGCATCTGTATTGGCTGCCATCCTGACCTTGTCAGCATCCGCCGATGACACATCAAGAACCTACGAACTCTGGGAACCGGAAGCTGCACCCAACAACGGCAGAAGCAATTGGGAGGCGACCAAGGACAGTAAAAGGCCAAAGTCCTATGACCGGGACTGGGAAAGATGGTCTTACCCGATTGGCAATGGCTATACGGGAGTTTCTATCTTCGGGCGGACGGATACCGAGCGTGTTCAGATCACGGATAAAACGCTTCACAACAGAGGGATTTACGGCAAAGGAGGCCTGACTAGCTTCGCCGAGCTCTTTCTCGATTTTAATCAGACCGAGGTAAAAAACTACCGGCGCTCACTCAACCTGAACGAAGCCATCGCCCACGTGTCCTATGAGCAGGGCGGGGTGCGCTATCAACGCGAGTATTTTGCCTCCTATCCAGACAATGTGGTGGTCATCCGGCTCACCGCCGATCAACAGGGTGCGCTCTCCTTTACCGTGCG
>CALKDE010000401.1 GCA_938082955.1 uncultured Pseudomonadales bacterium | reverse complement strand
ATTGAGCTTAACAATTTCTATATGTTTGCTGTTAAAAAAGATGCTGAGGTATTTTTGTATTGGAATCGTTGCCCGCATCTGGGCACTCCGCTCGAGTGGGAGGAAGATCGGTTTCTGGATCCCGATGGCGCCTTAATCATCTGTTCTACACACGGAGCACTTTTCGAAATAGAGGGTGGTCGCTGTCTTGCAGGGCCCTGCAAGGGCAAACACCTGCAGGCTATACCGTTTATCTTGGACAATGGCATGGTCATGATCGAGGAATCGACACTGCGCGTTTCGCCCCCCCTGCAGTAAGGCATCTTGAACACTTACTAGCTTTTACCTAGTTCTAACTTAAAAGTACCGACACCTTATCGCGCAATGTGACTCGCGAATTTGGTAGATCGAACTCCGCTCGATAGGCGAGTACTTCCACGCCCTTGGACACTACCTCTCTAAGCAAACGCCCATACTCGGGATCTATATTGTCTGCAGGCGTTATACGTTGTATGCCGCTGTGCTGCACACAAAACAGCAGTACAGCACGATGGCCTAGGGTATGCATATGCAGCAACTCTTGCAGATGCTTCTGACCGCGAGTCGTTACAGCATCAGGAAAGCTGCCTAGCCCGTCGCCCAAGCCGAGGCTCACATTCTTTACTTCGACATAACACCGTGCACCCGGATCGCTAGCTGTTCCCTCGAGAAGCAAGTCGATGCGACTCTTCTGCTCTCCGTAGGCTACCTCAGTACGTAGTGATTCATAACCCGCCAGTTCGTCGATCCGATCCGATGCAATGGCTTCGTGAACAAGCTTGTTCGCCAATCCAGTGTTAATGCCAACAATGTGACTCTTATCAACCTCAACAAAATCCCAAGTGCAGGCATACTTTCTCTTCGGATTTTCTGAGTCGGAATACCAAACTTTGCTGCCGGGTTCTTGGCAATTCTTCATAGCACCTGTGTTCGGACAGTGAATCGTTATGGACTCCCCCGCCTCTGTTGTAATATCAGCCAGAAAACGTTTATAGCGCTTTCGTAATACACCTACCTGTAATTTCTTTTGCAGCTGCATCGAAAAAATACCTGCCGGCTGAGAGGAGAAAGCTTATAGCAAGGCGTTCTGAAGCCTTTCTACACCAAGCTCTAAGCTCTCCATGTCTGTTGTAAATGCAATACGCACGTGGCTCTTGCTTTCGAAATCACCAAAATCTGTACCTGGAGTCAGGGCAACCCCATGCTTTTCTAACATCTCATGACAAAATTTTTCACAGTCATCGGAGAATTTAGAAATATTGGCATAGACGTAAAATGCTCCCTGAATATTTTCAGAGAGTGAGAAACCCATACTTTTAAGCGCCCCTGCAAGGAAGTCTTTTCTTCGGCGAAACGCTTCTCTGCGCTCTTCGAAAATGCATTTGGCTTCGGGTGTGAACGCTGCCAGAGCCGCATATTGCGAAATGGAGGATGCCGATATATACATATTCTGAGCGAGTATAGTGGCCATCTCGACATGCTCTTGTGGCACTACAATCCAACCCAAGCGCCACCCAGTCATACCGAAGTATTTGGAGAAGCTATTCACCACAAAGGCTGATTGATCTAACTCCAGAACACTTGGCAGATCGTCAACGTAGTGCAGTCCATGATAAATCTCATCAACCAACAGGTGCTTCTGCCTCGCTGCCGCCCAGTCACAGGCCGCCTTAAGTTTCGAACGTTCCAATATTGTACCGGTAGGGTTGCTTGGAGACGCCAACCAAAGCCCGCTGGTTTTGTCTGTGCAGTATTCATCCAACTGTTCTAGCGTAGGCTGAAAATTCTGCTTAACACCTACCGGAATTAGCTGCGGCTGCGCCGACATCATATGAATGAAGTTGCGCACACAGGGATAGGCAGGATCGCTAAGCAAGACACCATCGCCAGCTCGTACCAGCAGATTCGCTAAAAGGCTTAGTCCGCCGCTCGCGCCCGGCGTAATCAGTATGCGATCTGCGCCAACCTTTACGTTGTAGTTTTCCCGATAGTGAACAGACAAGCATTCTCTTAGCTGGGCAAGACCTATCGCTGCCGTGTACTTAGTCAGCCCGTCATCAAGAGCCCTCTTCCCCGCGTCTATGATTGGTTGAGCTGAAGAGAAGTCGGGTTCACCAACTTCCATATGCACGATTTGACGCCCCTGAGATTCCAAGTGCCGCGCTCTGGCCATGACCGTCATCACACGAAAAGAATTTACCTTTGACAGTGGCTCTTGACCCGCTATTCGGTTATTGGGCATGTTAGGGTTCCTGAAGGGACATAGAGCGACGCAATCGGGCCATTATAGTGGATCAATTTTGAAAACCACTAGGTATAAATAGCTTTAAGGGCAACTCGCGGCCCTGCCTAATCAACTGGTGATTTTTATAGCATCCCCACAAAGAATCTGGTAGCTTACCCAGCTTTCTGAAAATTGCACATTTCAACGCGAAGAACACGCGCTGAAAGCATGTAAAATTCCATCATCAAACTCTATCTATACACGTTTCACAGAGTTTGTTTTATAAATGAAAAATCCTCATTTACGCGGCAGCTTGTCTACAACACAAGCAAGCTAATTCGCAAAATGGAGATGCACACAGGCATTAGCGATCATGGCTAACTCTCAGAACTTAGAATCACAACCGGTTCTAAAGAATTTCGTACCGTACAAGCCGAAGAAAAACGAAGTGTACATGAACGAGAAGCAGCGCGAGCACTTCAAGGTGATACTGCTAGACTGGCGCGAGCAATTGATGCAGGAAGTCGATCGCACGGTGCATCACATGCAAGACGATGCTGCCAACTACCCAGACCCCGCCGATCGTGCAACTCAAGAAGAAGAGTTTAGCCTCGAGCTGCGCACACGCGATCGAGAACGCAAGCTAATCAAGAAGATCGATAGCACCATCGAGCTCATCGCTCAGGATGACTATGGCTACTGTGATTCTTGCGGGATCGATATTGGTATCCGCCGCTTAGAAGCTAGACCAACTGCTAATAAGTGCATCGATTGCAAGACTCTAGACGAGATTAAAGAAAAGCAACTCGGTAGCTAAGCTCCTACTTGTAGCCGCATGCGCTAATTCAACAAACAGCGCATTGCGGCCAATCTCATCATCTGGGGCGCCTCAGAATCAGCTATTTTCTGTCTTTCAAATTGAGGGATAACTACGGATCCAATCCGTATTAAACTACTCAATATGCAAAAACCAGCAACTTCTCAGGCCGATACGGAATCCGAGTCAGGCTATATCGGTCGCTTCGCTCCCTCGCCCACAGGCCCTCTTCATTTTGGTTCGCTGCTTGCCGCATTAGCGAGTTTTCTCGATGCGCGCGCCAACCAAGGTAAGTGGCTAATGCGCATAGAAGACTTGGACCCACCCAGAGAGCCCGCTGGTAGCGCCGAGCTAATCCTGCAGCAACTGCAAGATTTTGGCATGAATTGGGATGATGAAGTGCTCTATCAGAGCACGCGCTTGGGCGCCTATGAAGAGGTTATGGGCCAGCTTCAAGATAAAGGCCTCGCCTATCCCTGCGATTGTACTCGACCACAGATTAGAGAAATGGGACTAGTCTATAATGGCTCCTGCCGTGAGCGGAGCACTCCACCAGAAAAGCCCTATGCATTACGCTTAAAAACCGAGGCGCTAAAAATAGGCTTCGATGATGTAATTCAGGGGCATTTCAGCCAACAACTCGAGCTTGATGCCGGCGATTTCGTCATACGTCGAAAAGACGAGCTATATGCCTACCAACTAGCTGTCGTTGTAGACGATGAATTTCAGAACATCACTCACGTAGTCAGGGGCTGGGATCTACTCGACTCAACCCCGCGACAAATCTATTTACAAAGAGTGCTCAATTACCAAGAAATGAGCTACATCCACATTCCGATCATTGTCGATGAAAAGGGCCAAAAACTCAGTAAGCAGGCATTTGCACCATCAATTGAAACGGATAGAGCATCAGAGGCGATATACAAGGCGCTGGTTTTTCTTGGCCAAGTACCACCGGCGGAAATAGCAATCGAGCGCCCCGAGTCGCAACTGCAGTGGGCTATAGCTAACTGGGACTCTCAGGCGGTAGCAAAAGTCAGCAGCCTACCCTTAGAATAGCGAGTCAATTCCATGTGGCTGACAGCGTAGCCATAGACTTGACCAGGCGCTCCTTATAACATCCAACAAGCGTTATCACTGGCAAGGAATTATTGTGTACATACCCCGATCAATCTTGGTCCTATTACTCATAATCTATCTGCTTTTTCTGCTCAGTGTAGATTGGATCAACCAAAGCGCCGGTGCCTGGTACCGTCCGTTTTTCGTGGGTTTCATAGTTATCCTAATCGCGAGTTGGTCTCATCGGGAACAGGATTCCGATGAATTTTGAACTCAGCACAATCATCGCGCTGGGAAGCGGCTATCTCGCGCTGCTGTTTGGCATAGCGTTCGTGACGGAACGCGGCTGGATTCCCGAAAAAATCGTTCGCCATCCGATTGTCTATGTTCTCTCTCTCGGCGTATTCGCCAGCGTCTGGGCTTACTACACCTCCATCGGCAATGCCCTGCGTGATGGCTATGGCTATCTCGCCAACTCTATTGGTATCTCACTAGCCTTTCTACTGTCACCTTTATTATTACGCCCTTTGCTACAGCTGACTCGCACCTACCAACTGAGCTCTCTGGCGGATCTAATGGCGTTCCGCTACCGCTCTCCTTGGGCGGGAACCGTTACCACTTTGGTCATTCTAATCACCGTTATACCGCTTATCGCGCTGCAGATAAGAGCAGTTTCAGACACAGCATTTTTACTCTCCCCACAGGCAGTGCAAGGCTCACTCGCTATCGGTTTCTGCGTAATAATTACACTATTTTCGATCCTCTTCGGCACGTCTAGA
>CALKDE010000400.1 GCA_938082955.1 uncultured Pseudomonadales bacterium | reverse complement strand
TTCTTGAAAGCTACCGAATATTCTATCCCACAGGATGAATACGCCCCCGTAGTTCCTATCGACATAGATTTTGTTCCGGGCATGATGGACTCGATGATTCGAGGGGGTAACGAATAACCATTCTATCGGGCCGAGCTTGGGAACATGCTCGGTATGAACCCAGAACTGATAGATCAAGTTAAGACTCACAACGGTAAAGAGAATTTCTGCCGGAAAGCCTAGGAAGAAAAAGGGTAGATAGAATAAGAAGCCATAGAAATCTATGCTGGTTTGGCGCAGCGCTGTGCTTAGGTTGTAATCCTCACTCTGGTGATGGGCTACGTGAGAGCCCCAGAATAGAGCGACTTCGTGGCCGAAGCGATGTTTCCAGTAGTAGGCAAAATCGTAGAGTATGAAGCAGCTAGCCCAGATCCATAATGCGTCATCTGCCAGCTGCGTGAACTGGTATTTAGCTACTACAGCCTCATAGATCGAGCCAGAAAAGCCGAGAATTACAAGGCTTTGCAGGCGGCTTAGGCTGCCCATGGAAATGCTGTTTATACTGTCATTGAAGCGGTAAGTATTGTTTCCGCGTAGTAAGCCGTAAGCTAATTCGACAAAAATCAGCAAGAAGAAAAACGGTATCGCAAAAAGGATGAGTTCCATAAAGCGTATTCTACCTCAGAACATAGATGGATATTAAATGGATAGCCACAAATCGAGAAAAACGCGGTATTATTCGCAGCCGCATAGGTAGGTGACGTGTACATTTTGGAGATCGGTCGTTATGAAGAGAATTGTCTTGCTCATCGCTGTTATTAGCACACTACTAAGCAGTTCCGTGCTATTGGCACAAGGCATTCAGCAAACGAAGGGATCGTATCAGGATAAGTTTCGTCAACTTGATGAAGTCTTGCCGACTCCAAATGTTTACAGGAACGCGTCTGGCCAGCCGGGCCATCAATATTGGCAGCAAGAAGTCGACTACGAGATAGACGTCGCTCTCGATGAAGATGCGCAGCGAATTTCGGGTACCGAGACGATACGCTACCAAAACAATTCCCCCGATACGTTGGGTTATCTTTGGCTGCAGTTAGACCAGAACCGTTTCCGCAGTGATTCAATTGGAAATATGAGCTCTACCTTTACTGGCAGCAGCCCTGATTCGGGCTCTCCTGCGCGCATTAGCTTAGGCCAGCTGCGTGCTCTTCAATACAGTGAAGACGCGGAGCTTGGCTACGAAATAAACTCAGTCCGTGACAGCTCGGGCAACGATCTGACACATACAATAGTTGGCACACTGATGCGCATCGATCTGGCGCGCTCACTGAATTCTGGCCAGGCTGTCGAATTCGAAATTGACTATGCCTATAACATTGTAAATGGTGATGTGCTTCGACCGCGAGGTGGGTATGAATATTTTCCCGACGACGAGAACGAAAGCGGCAACTACCTGTTCGCTATTTCTCAGTGGTTCCCGCGTCTGGTTGCCTACACTGACTACGAAGGTTGGACAAATAGAGAGTTCCTGGGGTCAGGCGAGTTCACATTGGAGTTTGGCGACTACGAAGTTTCGCTTACTGTGCCTTCGGATCATATTGTTGCTGCAACAGGCGAGCTACAGAATGCGAACCAGGTTCTGACACGAGAACAACGTGATCGTTTACAAGAGGCTGAGACTGCGGATCGGCCGGTTTTCATCGTTACCCCCGCAGAAGCCCTCGAAAATGAGAGCGAAGGGGTGGATGACACAAAGACTTGGCGCTTCGCGGCAGAGAACGTGCGTGACTTTGCTTGGGGCTCTTCAAGAAAATTTATCTGGGACGCGAAAGGGCATCATCAAGAAGGCGCAGATCAGGAACTGGTTATGGCGATGTCCTTTTATCCGAAGGAGGGTGGAACGCTCTGGTCGGATTTGTCCACCGAAGTCGTTATTCATACCCTCGAAGTCTATAGTCGCGTCTCTTTCGATTTCCCTTATCCGACGGCAATTTCATTGAACGCTGGCTTTGTCGGCGGCATGGAATACCCGATGATTACCTTCAATGGTCCGCGTACTACGCTGCACGATGATGGGTCTCGAACCTATTCCTTGGCAGAGAAGCGTTTCTTAATTGGTGTGGTTATCCACGAGGTGGGGCACTTCTATTTCCCAATGATCGTGAATTCGGATGAGCGCCAATGGACTTGGATGGACGAGGGTATCAATAGCTACCTCGATTCCATTGCCAGCCGCGAATGGGATGCGGAGATACCGTGGGGTGTGGAGCCTAGATATATCGTTGACTACATGGTTTCGCAGACCCAGGTTCCGATTATGACTCAGTCCGATAGTGTGCTGCGTCTGGGCCCGAATGCGTATTCAAAGCCAGCGACGGCGATCAATATTTTGCGCGAGACCATTATGGGGCGCGAGCTTTTCGATTTCGCATTCAAAGAATATTCGCGCCAATGGGAATTCAAACGACCAACGCCGGCAGACTTTTTCCGGACGATGGAAGAGGCATCGGGTATCGACCTGGATTGGTTCTGGCGGGGTTGGTTCTACACTACCGATCACGTAGATATCTCTCTAAACCGAGTCTATGAGATGCGCATGGATACACAGGACCCAGATATCGACTATGCGCGTCAGCGCGAGACTGAGAAGGCATTGCCTCCTTCATTGTATAATCAGCGAAATCGCGAAGAGGGAAGGCAGACCTGGGTTGAGCGTAACCCTGATATTCGCGACTTCTATGATGACAATGATCAGTTTACTGTCACGAACAAGGAGCGTAACGCCTACAACAGTTTCCTGGAAGGTTTGGAAGATTGGGAGCGCGAGGTTCTCGATAGAGCTGTTTCGGAGGATCTGAACTACTATATTCTTGAGCTTTCCAATGAGGGCGGTCTGGTCATGCCAGTCATTCTGGAGATGGAATATGCCGATGGAAGCAAGGAAGAAATGCGCCTGCCTGCGGAGATATGGCGCAGAAATGCCACGCAGGTAAAGAAACTTATTGTGAGTGAAAATGAATTGCGTAGCGTAGCGATCGACCCGATGCAGGAAACAGCCGACGCGGACATTGAGAATAATTACTACCCGCGGCGAATCATTCCCTCGCGCATCGAGAATTTCAAATCTGAAGACGGTGGTAGTTTAATCGGTCGGGATGTCATGCAAGATATCAAGACACAGCTGAAGACAGATGAAGATGATGAGCAGGACAACTAGCCTAGGCATTTTAAGAGTGCGAGATAGGCCACGAACGGCCCTTCTCACGCTGCTGGTTGTGCTGTGCTGCCTTGTGCCCAGTCTCGGCGCAGCCCATGAGCAGAAGACGGCGGTAACACGTATTCTATTCAACGATAGCACTGGTAATATCGAAGTCATGCATCGCTTTTTCATACATGACGCTGAGCATGCCGCTGGTGTCGTATTTGGTAAGGCTCAGAACTTAATGGAATCGGCTGACTCGCGAAAACTTTTCAGTAACTATGTGATGAATCGATTCGCTATTGCTGCAGAAGGTTCTCGAGGCGAGACTACTGAGTTGAATCTGCAGTATGTAGGTGAGGAGATCGAGGGCCAATTTCTTTGGGTCTATCAGGAGGCAAGGCAGCTGCAGGATGTAAATGCGCTGTCTGTGGTTCATGTTGCTCTAAGAGACATCTGGCCAGATCAGGCCAACCTGGTGAATGTGGAGAAAGATGGACAGATTTACTCCTTGTCCTTCGCTGACTCTGCGGAGTCACTGCGCGTTGAGCTATGACAACCTGCTGCATCAATTCACTCCTGCGCTAGTTTGTCTCCCAGCCCCTCATAATCGGCTATAGCAAGCCCCGCAGCCACGCTAGTGAAAGGGTCATGCTCGATTACCTTGCCTGGGAAGCGGGCTTCCAAGATGCGCTTCACGGCGGGTATGAGCGAAGAGCCGCCGGTTCGAATCACAAGATCAATGTCGCCGCTTTCTAATTTGACGCGCTGTAGTAGGTCGGATATTGATTGGCTAAATTTATCGAGCAGATCACCAATCATGACTTCAAATTCTTCTCGGCTGAGCTCGAATTCGATATCAAGCTCCGGTATGTCTAGCTTTGCTGAATCAGCCTCAGAAAGCTCTGCCTTCAGTTCCTTTATGCATTGAAAAACCAAGTAGCTGTAGTTGCTCTTAATCATATCGTACAGACGCTGAAACTTAATAGAAGCCTCGTCGCCGACGCTGATTCTTTTCATTAGTGGCGTGGTGAATTTATTCTGATTGAGCATGTAGCTGATGGCCCAGTTTAGTAACAGGTCTTCGTACTCCTCAAATGGGAATAGCGTCTCTATCTCTCGGTCTTCTCCTGCACGCTTCCAGCGTTCGCCTTTGCCTAGAAGTGGGAACAATAGTTTCTTGAACATCACCTGATCGATGTGGTCTCCACCCAGGCCTATGCCGTGGGTAGCTATGACTTCGAAATCTGCTTGTTCTCGACGAATTACACATAGGTCGAGTGTGCCCCCACCAAAGTCAACAGCGAGAAGAAGCTGAGATTGTGCTGATTGCTCCTGATTTTCATGAAGATAGCTTAAGGCAGCGGCGATTGGCTCCGGATAATAGGATTGATTGACGAATTCGGCGTAGCCATAGGCTTCAGACAGCATATCCAGAGCAGCCTGGTTTCGATTTTCAGCACTGCCTTCGAAATTCACTGGGTGCCCAATACAGGCATGATCGGTAGCTGCCGAGGCTGATACGCTGTTCGGTATTTGCTGCTCAATACTTCTTCTTATTCTAAGCAGTAAGGGAGTGATAAGAGCGACGAGCCGAAATGCTCGGTCGAATACCATCAATCGAGGTGAATCGGTGCTGCCTAGTAGTCTTTTTATGCCCCTGAAAAGCCTGCCTTGTTGACCGCCATCCACGAAAGACTGTCCATATAAGGTCTGTGTACTGCCTTCTTCAGGCAGCCCCTTGTCACCGATTTGGCCTGTAGTGGTTCTGCTTTCGCCTAGAATTTCCGCGCTCAATTCAACGGTTCTTCCTGTATTGCTCTGTATATAGTGACTGATCGCGCTCTGACCAGTACTAATCTGGAAGTCTTTATCGATATAAGTCGCAGAAGGCATTATTACGGAATGCCGCTCAAGCTGGACCAAGTGGACCTTAGTGCCATCGAATATCGCTGCGGCACTATTGCTTGTGCCGTAGTCTATCCCGATGCCGATTAAAGCTCGCTTTTTTGACTGAGAAGCTGCACTTTCTTCCCCTGGAGAATCTTGATTTGGTGTGTCGAAACCAGGGAGTGAGTTTTGATGATTTGGCACTGGCAAAGCGGACCTATCTTGCTGAACGATTAGACAAAAATTTTCAAGCTGGAGTAGCTTGAAAAGCGGCATGTTATATCATAAACGGGCTGTGAATCACCAGCTAAAAATGCTGCTATAGTGGCTCGAGGACACTGAATACTGGGGCTGAAACGGTTTCTGCTCAGTCGGTTCAGGGCTTTCTTTGAGGGGGCTGCTACTTAGGATTGAGAGTTGAATATTGAGGGAACTTAACCTATGCTGCCTCGGTCAGATAGGGTTGAGAAAGGCCTATAACAGTCATATTTTAGGAGTAATCATGACCGCAGTCAGTCGGCGCAGCCTAGGGAAGAGATTTGCCAGCGCCTCAATCCGCCTAGCCCTTTATTGCGTCCTTGCCTATGGTCCATCTACTTTTGCTGGGACCATTGTCCGCATCAGCACGGGTATTGGTGACTACTCGATAGAGTTATTCGATGATTCAGCCCCTGGCACAGTCCAGAATTTTTTGAATTACGTCAATCGCAATGACTACAACGGTACTTATATTCATCGTGCCGTCGATAACTTCGTAGTGCAAGGTGGAGGCTATCGCTTTCTTCTGTATGAAGGGCCCATAGACGTGCCCAGTGACCCGCCCATTAAGAATGAATTCGGGGCATCAAATACGCGTGGCACGGTAGCAATGGCTAAGGTAGCTGGAGATCCAGATAGCGCTACAAACCAGTGGTTCGTCAATATCGCCGACAACAGTGCGACGCTGGACGCGGACAATGGTGGCTTCACAGTTTTTGGAGTCGTACTGGGCGACGGGATGGTTACGGTAGATGGGATCGATGCTTTGCCAACCGTCAACCTTGGAGTGAAGGCTGTCAGTGCGCCTCATATTACGCAGAACTATATTAACCCTGAAGATTTCCTCTATATCAATGCTGAGGTAACACAACGTTTTAGTTCGGCGCCGCATGTTTTCGAGTCTGAATCTGGCTTACTGATCACATCAGTGAACATCGACTCGGGAGTTGATCTTATCAGCATGAATTTTAATGCAGTAGCCTCTTCTCCGGACGTGGTTATCCGTGCAAATGTGGAGAGCGTAATTCCGCGCAGGGATAGCTTTGAGGGAATCGCCGAGTATTCTACCGTAGATGGCCGTTTGCGAATTCCAGCGTTGGAAGTAAATTTAAATGGGTCTATTACGGTGGTGACGAATGTTGTTTTTGTTCTCACCGATGTGGCAACTGCAAGCTTCACACTGGAATCATTCGATCAATAGATAATTTCAAGGGGCATTCAGTATAGTGGCAGCAGCACGCGGGGAATTTTCATCCAGATTTGGCTTTCTTATGGCCGCATCGGGTTCGGCAGTTGGTCTCGGCAATATATGGGGCTTCCCTACAAACACCGCGAGCAATGGCGGTGCGGCATTTCTTTTTGCTTACCTTGTACTAGCTTTTGCTCTTGGCTACCCCGCATTAATGGCTGAGCTAATTATTGGCCGACATACGCGCTCTAACGCCGTGACTGCATTGAAATCCATATCAAGCGGCAAGAAGAGCCAGTACCTTGCACTCGCTATTGGTTTCGTTGGCATGCTGACAGTGAGCTTGATTCTCAGTTTCTATGCCATCGTTAGCGGATGGATGATGGCATTCTTTCTAGATCCTCTCTCAAGGCTGTTAGGCTTGACCAGCCTTTCTCAGTGGCTGACAACCGATACAGAAGTCCGTAACGCACTTTTCGTCATGATCTTCATGGTGTTGACTGTTCTTATTATTACCGCTGGTGTGAAGGATGGCATTGAAAAATGGGCATCCAGACTAATGCCTTCTTTAGTCAGCATACTCTTGTTATTAATTCTGTATGTTTTTACCTTACCAGGAGCGGTGGATGGCCTGCGCGCCTATCTAGTACCTGATTTCTCCCGCGTCACCGATCCGCAATTATTAATTAATGCAATGGGGCAAGCATTCTTCTCTCTCTCGCTTGGTGTCGGCACTATGCTGGTGTATGGCTCATATATCAGCAAGGATGAAAATTTGCCGGTAGTGGGTGGCCTAGTTGCATTGTTAGATGTTGGGATTGCGGTGTTAGCTGGATTGCTAATATTGCCGGCTATGTACGTGGCTCTGGAGAGTGGCATACAAATCTATGACGAAGCCGGTGGGCTAATTGCGGGTCCTGGTCTTATCGTTTCTGTGCTTCCCGCGTTATTCGACAATATGGGCTCTATAGGATTGCTAGTAGCAACGGCATTTTTTGCATTGATGACGATTGCCTCACTCACTTCTTCTATTTCGATGCTGGAGGTGCCGGTTGCTTATATCGTCGAGAATAAGGGCATGGCTCGACCGAAGGCTGCAATGATTGTAGGGGCTATCATTACTTCAATCTCCGTAGTTATCGTGTTCAATTTCGATCCCTTATTTGAGATGGTTGTGAGCTTCACCACTGAGCGAAGTCAGCCACTGCTAAGTCTTTTCATCTGTATTTTTGCCGCTTGGATATGGCGTCGAAATGATATACTCGACGAGATCCGCCAGGGCAGTCCGGAGGCGGAGCACGGTGTATTTTGGAAAATTTGGCCCTTCTACGTCAAATTTATTTGTCCTGTCGCTATCCTCGCTGTTTATTTCCAGTAGGCGTTCTTTTAGAACAGGCAGTATGCTAACGTAGCCTAAAAAGGGTCGTTAGCTCTATCGACCTAGGAGAATAGCGATGCTAAAAATTCCTACACATTCGACCCAATCACTTTCCTTAAATCAACCCAGTAGAAGACAATTCCTGCGGCAACTTTCATTGCTACCTGTGGGGCTTGGTGTCGGTGTATTGCCCGTGCTCTCCTATGCGGCTGATAGCTCGGTAGCGAATAGCGTGAAGGCGTTAACCTTTGATGTTTTCGGAACGGTTGTCGACTGGCGCGGATCGATTATTCGCGAGGGTCAATTGCTAGCCGCCAAGAAGGGCTACAATGTCGATTGGGCAAGATTTGCGGATAGCTGGCGATCGGGCTATGGCCCGGCTATGAACAAAGTTCGTAGTGGTGAATTGCCCTGGACAAAGATCGACGATCTGCATCGCATGATTCTCGATGATCTAGTCGAGGAATACAGTTTGACTGGAATGAGCGAGGCGGAACTTGTTCATTTCAACGAGGCATGGCACCGGCTTTCTCCTTGGCCTGATACGGTTTCAGGATTGAACAAATTAAAGAGCAAGTATGTGATCACGACGCTTTCTAATGGGAATGTCTCCTTGCTGACACACATGGCGAAGAATGGCGGGCTGCCATGGGACGCGATTCTCTCAGCTGAGCTGTCAGGGCACTATAAACCCGACCCACAGGCCTACCTGAAAGCTGCCGATCTGCTGAGCCTTAAACCAGAGCAAGTAATGATGGTTGCGGCTCATCCTTCGGACCTGCGAGCGGCAGCGCGCACGGGGCTGAAGACGGCCTATGTAATTCGTCCGCTAGAGCGGGGTCCAGGGCGACCAGTAAACAGAAATCCAGATGGCGAATTCGACTATACAGCAGAAGATTTTAATGATTTAGCTGGGCAACTAGGGGCATGATGTTGGCAGAAATTAAACTTGATGACTCTATTAAGGTAGCGGTCGTTGCGAAGTTGCAAAAGTATTTTGAAGTCGAATTACAGCAAGAAATAGGGAGTTTCGATGCAGAGTTTCTGTTGGACTTTTTCTCTAAAGAAGTGGGCGGATATTATTACAATCAGGGGCTGGCTGATGCTCTGAAAAGCTTTGAGATCAAGATGGAAGACGTAGGCGAGTCGATCTACCAATTAGAGAAGGAAACAGTTTAAGAAAGCTCCTTAGTCTTTAATCACCCGAAGTGGTAGTCGAATATGGAATCGACTTCCTTCATTGTTTCGTGATTCGAAAGTAAGCTCACCACCTAGCTTTTCTACCATGCGTTTGACTATTACCAATCCGAGCCCAGTGCCCTGAGGGTCTTTTACGTTATCTCCGTCTTCACGAGAGAATTCATGGAACAATACCTGCTGAAATTCTTCGCTCATGCCGCGACCGGTGTCTTCAATTGATATTTCAATGCCTAGTCTACGTTGAAAATA
>CALKDE010000399.1 GCA_938082955.1 uncultured Pseudomonadales bacterium | reverse complement strand
CTCCAGGCAGTTTCCGCGCTGGGTAACCCGCAGCGCTTTTACGCGTTATTGGGACGCTTGCCATACCAGGTAGAGACCTTCAGTTTTCCCGATCATCATAATTTCACCGTCGCTGATTTCGAGCAGCAGGGCATTGATACGTATCAACCTGTCGTAATGACAGAGAAGGATGCGGTAAAATGTCGGGAGTTCGCCAAAAACAATTTTTGGTATCTATCGGTAGAAGTAAATCTTGAGAGTCAATTTGTTAAGCGTCTCATCGAAGACATTCGACAAGTCTCTATTCTTTAGAAACGATCCCTTAGACTAAAGGCTGTAGTTGGTTTGTTACCTTCGCCTGGGCGAAGAATCAGGAGTTTTTCTATGCTTGACCAAAAGCTTTTAACTATTCTTGCCTGTCCTTTGTGCAAGGGTGAATTGCAATACGACCAGCTGGCGAAGGAATTGATTTGCCTGCCTGATGCGTTGGCGTACCCGGTTCGCGATGAGGTGCCGGTGATGCTCAGCAATGAGGCCAGGGAGCTATCCCTCGAAGAATGTGAGAAGTACCGATGAGTTTTAGCGTCGTCATCCCCGCCCGTTACGCATCGACGCGCCTGCCGGGTAAGCCGCTTTTAGACATTTGTGGTAAGCCGATGTTGCAGCACACCTACGAGCGGGCGCTAGAGAGTAAAGCCGATAGAGTCATTATCGCTACCGACGACGCGCGCATTCAAAAAGCGGCTCAGGGATTTGGCGCATTGGTGTGCATGACATCAAGCTCTCATGTAACAGGCACCGACCGAATTCAAGAAGTCAGCGGCCAGCTGCAGATGCTGGCATCCGAGCTGGTGGTGAATGTACAGGCTGATGAACCTCTAATTCCTTCTAGTGTAATCAACCAAGTTGCGGAAAATCTTCAACAAGACTCAGAAGCCGGTATTGCTACGCTTTGTGAGGTGATTACCGACAAGGAAGAGATCAGTGATGCGAATAGTGTGAAGGTAGTGATCGATGCTCAGGGGCGTGCGCTGTACTTCAGTCGCGCGACCATTCCCTGGCAAGGCAGCGCCTCGGCAAAGAACTGCTACCGCCACATTGGTATTTACGCTTATCGGGTTGCGGTGCTCAATCAGTTCGTCGAATGGCCAGTGTGTCAGCTTGAGGTGACCGAGAAGCTAGAACAGCTACGTGCCTTGTACAACGGCGTCGGCATTCATGTGGCTGTTTCCAGCCAGAGCATTCCCCCGGGCGTCGATACCCAGAAAGATCTGGATCTGGTGCGCGCTCATCTCAGCGCTAACACAGCCTCGGACTTGAGAACTTGACGGTGAACGCTAACCCAAATGCCGCCAATCAAAGCCGCAAGATAAGAGTCTTGATGGTCTGTCTTGGTAATATCTGCCGCTCGCCCACGGCTCACGGTGTGTTAGAAAAACTAATACAAGATAAAGGCTTAAGTGAAGCTATTGAAGTCGACTCTGCTGGCACCAGCACTTATCACATCGGCGATCACCCCGATCCAAGATCGATCGCTGCTGCGCAGCGTCGTGGCTATAGCCTAGAAAAACAAGTCGCCAGACAAGTGAACCCCAATGACTTCCAGGAATTTGACTATGTGTTGGCCATGGACGCAGATAACCTACAGCACCTGGTAAGTGCCGCACCTGGGGGCAGTAAGGCGAAGGTGCAATTGCTGCTCGATTACGCGTCGGGTGAAACAGAATCTGTGCCGGACCCTTACCTAGGCGGCGGATTGCAGGGCTTCGAGACGGTGCTGGATTTAGTCGAGGGCGCATGTCAGCGTTTACTCGAGCAGCTACTTCAAGAACTGCCCACTGCAGTGAGGGAGCAATAGCTGTGGCGTTTGAGATACAGAAAAATGTCGACCTTCGTGACTACAACAGCTTCGGGGTGAGTCAGATGGCGGCGTACTTCGCAAAGATACAAGACTCCGCCGATCTGCGCCAAGCGCGTGAATTTGCAGCGTCGAAGCGTCTGTCGGTGTTGGTCCTAGGCCAGGGCAGTAATACGTTGTTTATAAACAATTACCCAGGCTTGGTTCTGTACATGAGTAACCGCGGTAGGGCGATACTGCCCGGCGCAGGCATGTTGCGAGCTGCTGCCGGAGAGAGTTGGCATGAGCTGGTTATATTTTGTTTGCAAAATTCTCTGTACGGCATTGAAAACTTAGCGCTTATTCCCGGCACTGTCGGCGCCGCGCCGATCCAAAACATCGGAGCTTATGGCGTAGAGCTTGAGCAGTTCTTCGTGGAATTAGAAGCTTTCGACTTAAAGACTGGTGAAATCCGGCACATGAGCAAAGCGGACTGTCAGTTCGCCTACCGCGACAGCATCTTTAAACAGGATCCCGGGCTGAAGCTGGTGGTCCTTTCTGTGACGCTGCAGCTGTGCTTAGAGCCCAAGGTAGAGCTTGGCTATACAGGCTTAGCGGATGCGCTTGTAGGGCAGAAAGTAACGCCACAAAGCGTCTTCGATGCAGTCTGCGCTATCCGCAGTAGTAAGCTGCCTGATCCTAAGCTGGTTGGCAATGCGGGAAGTTTCTTCAAGAATCCGCTGATCTCTCGTTCGAAGTTAGCGAAATTGCGTGAAGCCTATCCAGAGTTGCCAGCTTGGGATACGAAGGATGCCGATCTAGTAAAAGTGCCAGCCGCCTGGCTGCTCGATAAGAAGGGCTGGAAGGGAAGGCAGCGTGGCGGCGCTGCAGTGCATGGCGAGCATGCCTTAGTATTGGTGAATCGAGACAATGCAACGGGTGAGGATGTTGTCCTGCTCGCTCAAGAGATGAGCAGTTCGATACTGCAGGCCTTCGGTATAGCGCTGCAAAGCGAAGTGCGGATCATTTAGTCCGCGCTCCTTCCTTCCCCCTCAGTAATCGCACCGTCGAGAAGTAGGGCATTTGCTGCGATGCAGTGCGCACGATACTCGCGGTTAAGTTGGGTAGGCTGACGATAGGGATGAATAGTAGGGCCTGCTGAGCTTTGAGTCGATCGCCAGTTAAGTTGGGCTGGAATTGATACGGATTGAATACTTCGCTTTGCTTAGTTTTTCGCTAAGTAATCAAATACCATAGTACGAATGCCAAGCCGCTGTTGAGACTGCGGGCGGCATCGGCTAACCTGCCCACAACCCCAGTCAATCCACCGCCAATGCCACTAAGCGCGCAGTTATAGCAGGATCATGTCCGCAGAAGCCAGCAAGCCATTCGACCACAAACACTTCCTCGCGCATCTCAGCAGTCGTCCCGGCGTCTATCGCATGCAGAATGAGGCCGGTGAGGTGATCTATGTGGGTAAGGCGCGCAATCTGAAGAATAGGGTAGGCAGCTACTTCAGAGCCTCCGGGCTGAACAGCAAGACGCTGGCCATGGTAAGCAAGATCCAAAATATCGAAATTACGATTACCAATACCGAGACCGAGGCGCTGCTCTTGGAGCAGACGCTGATCAAAAGCCATCGGCCAACCTACAATATCCAGATGCGTGACGATAAATCCTACCCTTACATCCTTCTGACCAGCAAGGATGACTATCCAAGGTTGGGCTTTTATCGCGGTAGTCGCAAGCGAGCTGGGCGTTTCTTCGGGCCCTATCCTAGCGCTAATGCGACTCGCGAAACTCTTCAAGTACTACAGAAGGTATTTAAGGTAAGGCAATGTCAGGACAGTTATTTTAATAATAGATCTCGACCTTGTTTGCAGTATCAGATAGACCGCTGCACGGCTCCATGCGTAAAAGCTATTAGCACCGAGGACTATGCAAAGGACGTGCACTACTCGACCCTGTTCCTGCAGGGCAAGAGTAATGACCTGATCAAAGAGCTGACGTCGAATATGGAGGCGGCAGCAGCGAAAGAGGATTTCGAGCGTGCTGCAGTGGTGCGAGATCAGATAATGGGGCTCAGGCGCATGCAGGAGGATCAGATCGTCGCCAACCAGGGCGACGACGCGGATGTAGTGTCTGCCGAGATCCTACAGTCTTACGTCTGCGTGCACGTTATCTATATTCGCGCAGGTCGTATCATCGGCAGCAAGAATTTTTATCCGCGTTTCAAGCTAGCCGGCGACGTAGGTGAGTTGCTATCAGCGTTCCTGTCCCAATCCTATCTAGGAGATGACAAGGCGGCGAGCATCCCGGCAGAGATCATTGTGCCCACCGTGCTTGAGGGCGCAGAAGGGCTGCAGGACGCCTTGTCCTACGTGGCCGGACGCAAGGTGAAGCTTTCGATGCGGGTGCGCGGACATCGCGCGAAATGGCTGCAACTGGCGGTAACGAATGCGCGCGAATCGCTGCATGCCTATGTTAGTAACAAACAAAATAGCTTACAACGTTTTCAGCAATTACAGGATTCTCTTAAGCTTGAATCGGTGCCAAAGCGCATAGAATGTTTCGACATCAGCCATACGTCGGGAGAGGGCACAGTAGGCTCCTGCGTCGTATTTGATGAAAGCGGTGCGGTGAAGAGCGACTACCGGCGCTTTAATATCAAGGGAATAACTGGGGGTGACGATTACGCCGCAATGGAGCAGGTACTAGATCGCCGATTCACACGGCTTGCCAAGGGCGAGGCCAGGATCCCAGACATCTTGCTTATCGACGGTGGCAAGGGCCAGCTTACCCAGGCCAAGAAGATCATGGAGAAGTTTCAGCTGCCGGAGATTCAGCTACTAG
>CALKDE010000398.1 GCA_938082955.1 uncultured Pseudomonadales bacterium | reverse complement strand
CACTCAAGCCCGGGCGAAAATAAAGCGCGCGTTTACATTCGAGCGCAAGAGCATTCGGGCAATGCTCCTGCTAGCGGATATCGAGCAGCGTGAAGGAAATTATAAGGCGGCCATAAAGGAATTGCTGCGGGTGCGAGCGGCAAAGCCGGAATTCATCTCCCAATTACTTGAGCCATTGGCGTCCTGTCATGTGAGCCTCGGATCTAAAGCTGAATTTGAAAAACTGCTTAGAGAAATGGTGCTCGAAGACTCAAGCACCGAAGCTGCGCTGATGCTGGCCAAGGCGTTTGAAAGCGCTGAGGCTATTGCTCTTCTCACAGAGCATCTTGAGCGCTGGCCATCGCAGAAAGCCTTGATTGAACTCGTAGGATTGCAATTACAGGCAGTGGATGAGAATGTTGTTAATAGCCTAGAATCATTGTTAAATCTCATGAAAAAACAGGCTAAGGGAAGTTCGCAGTACTGCTGTCATCACTGCGGCTTTGAGACCAAGAGCTTTTTTTGGATGTGTCCTGGTTGTAAACAATGGGACAAGAGTCAGCCTGTTGTTGAGTTATCGAATCGGCAAGTAAGTAGTGCTTCTAAGTAGTAGTTTCAAACTACAATGTTAAAAACAGTAAGTAGTATCGGAGTGCCTGTGGAAAAAAGAATAATAGTGGCTTTAGACTTTAGTTTGGCGAAGGTTGCCCTCAATTTAATTGATAGCTTAGATCCCAAGCTTTGCCGCCTAAAGGTTGGCAAGGAATTGTATACGGCCTGTGGTCCCCAATTGCTTAGACAAATACAGGACCGTGGTTTCGAAGTATTTCTCGATTTGAAGTTCCACGATATTCCGAATACCGTGGCTAAGGCTGTGAACGTGGCGGGAAATATGGGGGTCTGGATGCTGAATGTTCATGCGTCTGGCGGCCGGGCTATGATGGAGGCGGCGCGAGAGGCTTTGCTCGAATTTGGAAGTCAGCGACCAAAGCTCATAGCGGTTACCGTATTGACTAGCTTGGCGCAGATAGACCTGAAACAGGTAGGTATCGACTGTAGCCCAGAAAAACAGGTGAGTAAGTTGGCATTCCTTACCCGCGATGCGGGTTTAGACGGTGTTGTCTGTTCTGCTGCAGAGACGCATCTACTAAGGGCTCAATTGCCTGAGGAATTCTGCCTAGTCACGCCCGGCATACGTCGCGCAAGCGATGCTATAGGTGATCAGAAGCGTGTTGTGGGCCCTGCAGAGGCGATTCGCAGCGGAAGTAACTATCTCGTCGTTGGCCGACCCATTACTGAAGCTGATTCACCCCTTGATGCTCTATTGGAGTTTAATTCTGTCCTAGCTAGCGTTAGCTAATTTCTTTACTAAGCTATAGGAAACAGTCAAGGCTGTTTTCACTTAACTTTTGTTTGTTAATTTTAGCGATAAGGAAATTACTATGAGTAGACTCGCCATTCCTAGACTAGCAATGGTCGCTGTCCTGTTGGCATTCTCAACAGTTGGCCTAGCGGTTGAAGCCCGGCCCGATAGCACACAACAAATTCAAATGTTGGATATTAATAGCGCCGATGCAGCGGCAATCGCTGCAGCCTTGGATGGCGTGGGTTTGACTAAGGCGCGGGAAATTGTCGCCTACCGTGAAATGTTTGGCAGCTTTCATTCATTAGAAGAGCTGGCCGATGTAAAAGGCATCGGTGTTGCGACCGTAGAGAAGAATAGGCAGCGTATAATAGTCGTCAATAAGTAGCTGTTATTTACTCGTTGTTATGTACTATAAGGCACTTTCATTATGTTTTGAAAGTGCCTGATTTTATTACTGAATATTTCTAGAAGCTCGTTATAATGGGGTTCCACATTGATTGCCGACAGGCTTGAATTTAATGCCGTTATTGCTGCTATGTAGTCTTCTGTTTCTCGGTTCTGCAATCCTAACGGGCCTGTTTCGCCGGATAGCTCAGCGAATTTCGCTTATAGCTGTCCCTGTCTCTAGAAGTGCTCATTCGACGCCCGTGCCAGTCGCAGGAGGGGTTTCGATAGTTACCTTGATTCTGTTAGTTGTTGCCTACAGCTATTTTACTGACCGGATTCCTGCAAATGAGTTTGCCGCCTTAATGGCTGGGTTAGTGATCGCGTTTATCGGCATCGTGGATGATATTAAACAGTTGGATGTGCGTTGGCGCATTCCAGCGCAGTTCCTAGCCGCAATCTATGTTGTGTATTGCCTAGGCGATGTTCCTGCAATAGATTTTGGTCTCTTTAATTTACCAGAGTCGATAGTGCTGAATGTATTGGCAGTATTTGCATTAGTGTGGCTGCTAAATCTTTATAATTTTATGGACGGGATAGATGGTATCGCAGCGACGCAATTGATTGCTGTAAACCTAGTGTCATTAGTCATTGTTATCAACACTGATGCTGTTTTAACTCTGTTATCTGCCAGTTTTGCTGCTGCCGCAGGAGGGTTCCTGCTTTGGAACTGGGCGCCAGCCAAGATCTTTATGGGCGATGTGGGTAGCAGCTTTATTGGATTTACCCTGGGGGTGATGGCGCTGTTGTCGCTGTTCCATGGCACTATGACTATCTGGACCTGGCTCTTGTTATTAGGCGTATTTATCGTAGATGCTACCCTGACCTTATTTGTACGCGTCATGAGCGGGCAACGCTGGCACGAGGGGCATGCCTCTCACGCCTATCAAAACGCAGCGAGGCGCTACAACAGTCACGCAAAAGTGACGATAACCGTTTTATTGATAAACCTTTTTTGGCTCGGGCCGCTAGCTTGGCTGTCCCTGCAGTATCCCAAAATGGGCCTGGTCATAACGGTAATAGGCTTGTTACCGTTGTTGTTACTCGCGAAACGTTTCGGTGCGGGAAATGAGAAGTTCTCAACCTAACCGGCTAAGAACTCAGCGACTCACCAGATAACAGATTAAACGATAGAACTATCGAAGGATTAAAAGGAACGAGATGAAGCTCTATACGATTCCATTATCACGCTCTGTAAAACAGATTTTACTGATGGTTGTGGATGCGATAATGATAGTGACAGCCGTGGCTTTCTCTTTCGCGCTGCTAGGGAAGGACTTTTTTGGTCAAGATCAGCGTTTCTATTTTTACCTTTCTTTAGCAACCACAGTCAGTATTCTAGTCTTTATTCGCATTGGCCTTTACAGGGCGCTGGTCCTGTATATGGG
>CALKDE010000397.1 GCA_938082955.1 uncultured Pseudomonadales bacterium | reverse complement strand
AAACCCCAAGGATACCCAAGACATCACGCAGGAGGTGTTTCTCAGGTTATGGACCAATGCGCAGAAGTGGAACTCAGACAAGTCGAAGCTGACTACCTGGCTCCACCGCATCGCACACAACCTTTGCATAGATTACCTGCGTAAGCATGGAAAAATGCAAACACAAGACTCTTTCGATGACGAGGTGGATGACTCACCCTCTAATAATGAAGAGTCAACTGATGAAAAAAACGACAAGACGGTACTAGTAAGAACAGCACTAAGCGCTCTACCAGAGAAGCAACGCAGTGCGTTGAGCCTGTGTCACTATCAGGGATTCTCCAACAAAGAGGCGGCTGCTATTATGAATATCTCTGTTAAGGCATTGGAATCCGCCATCACTAGGGCCAAGCGTAACTTACGCGAGACGCTTGCTGAGACACACAAGGATTAAACGGTACAGGAACTTTGATGACTCTAGAAAAATTTACAAGGATCATTGATCTCTATGGCTGCAAGTCTGCACGCTGGCCACAAAGCTTGCTCGCCGAATGCGAGTCCTTCGTTACCAATAATATTGAGGCGAGGACGTTGCTCAACCAGCAATATCAAGTTGATGAGTCAATGGCAAAGCTAGAAGTGCCGGATTTTCCTGACCTAGAAACTCGCGTACTAAATCAATCACTACCGCAACGCAATCGGGGCTTTTTTGAAGGGGTGATGAGCTGGCTGATACCCGAAGAATATTTTGGTAAGCAAGTTTGGCGCCCAGCCATAGCCGCGTGCATCCCTTTGGTATTCGGAATCGTGCTGGGCAATTACTTTAGTTTTGGTATTGGCATCGAAGACGATGGCTTTCAGTACTGGGACGATGAACTTGCGATGTTATCTTTAACTGACTATACAGAGACCAATTTCTAGTCATGACTAAAAAAAGAATCTTGCTTATAGGCCTGCTTTTTTCGATAGCGATTAATTTATTTTTTGTTGGCGGGATCGCTTATCGCGTCGCAAACTTTGACGGCGAACAATTCGGCCGGCCACTGCCACCGAATGTAGGCTGGGTTGTGCGCGACCTGGAAGAATCACGTAGAAGCGAATTGGAGCCGCAACTGCGAGAGAGCTTCCAAGAAATATTTCCGATACGACGCGAGATGATGAATGCCCAGCGGCAGGTCAATGCTCTAATGTCCGCACAACCATTCGATGCCAATGCCCTCAATGTCGCCTTTGCCTCATTGCGTGAGGCCAACATTCGCTATCAGGCGCTGTCTCACGATCAGACTACCAATATCCTCGCACTACTATCCGAAGAAGAAAGGCAGGCAGCGCTGGAATTTGTTCAGCGTCGCGGGCCACGCGATGGCCGCGATGGTTTTAGAGGTAGAGACGGCGGACCTGGATTCAGAGGGCCCGGCGGACCAGATGGTCGACGGCCCACTGACTCACCACAACCGACAGATGCAAATCAATGAATGAAACTGTGTTCAAGAAAGGAAAGTACCGCCACTTCAAGGGCAACGAATATGAGGTGGTTGAGCTCGCTCATCACAGCGAAACTCAGGAGCCAGTGGTGATCTACCGCGCCCTATATGGCGAACACGGTCTTTGGGTTAGACCCTTCGACATGTTTTTTGAAACTATAGAGCGCGATGGCAAGACATTTAAACGCTTCGAATACATTGGTGACGCAATCTAAGCGCTTATCGTCTGCTTCGCGCAGGCTCAGGAGGTCTCCGCTCGGGGTCTTTATTGCCGCCGGGCTCCAGATCGCACCTAAACACATACTGAACTCCCGATATATCAACAGCTGTGCCGTTACGGATTCGCCGCTGAAACTCAAATCCTTGGGACTTCCTAGAATAGTGCTCCACTTTGATTGCCTCAGATGTTGCAAGCCCCGGGTAGTAAACAGGCGAACTATAGACTGAGCCGTGCCAATGCCGTTATTCTGCGCTTCTGTGTTCTACCAAATTAGTCGAGAAAATAATGAAGCCATTACAGCTACTTAGCCTATCCCTATTCAGCAGTGCAGCACTTAGTAGCTGCAGCTTCGAGTCGAATGAAAGTGCCGAGCAGCTTGCCAAGCCTAGGGTTGCAGCATCGGAGAGCGCAGAAATCGAAGCGATGCTACACCAACACATCGCGGTGCTAGCCTCGGATGAGTTCGAGGGACGCGCGCCTGCCACGCCAGGCGAAGAGAAGACCATCAACTACCTACGCTCTGAGTTCGAGGCGCTTGGTATCGGCCCGGGCAATGGCGACTCTTATTTTCAGAGCGTTTCGGTTACCGAGATCACCACAGCCAGCGACGCGGTACTCACCTTCAGTGGCAGCAACTATGATGCCAAACTGGAATACGCTACTGAAATGATGGTGGGAAGCCAGCAGCAAATCCCAACTACTTCCATAAGCGACAGCGAACTCGTATTCGTCGGCTATGGCGTGGTGGCGCCGGAAAGAAATTGGAATGACTATGCGGGTATCGATGTAGCAGGCAAGACAGTAGTCATCCTTGTGAACGATCCGGGTTACGCCACACAAGACCCAGAGGTATTCAATGGCAATGCCATGACCTACTACGGACGCTGGACTTACAAATATGAAGAGGCGGCAAGACAAGGTGCCGCCGGCGCACTGATCGTGCACGAAACCGGACCTGCGGGATACGGCTGGGAAGTTGTCAGCGGTAGCTGGTCTGGCCCTCAGATTGGATTGCAGGCGGATAACCTCAATAGCGACAAGAATGATATCGAAGGCTGGCTAACTTTGGATTCCGCTGAAGCGCTATTCGCGGGTGCCGGTTTGAACTATCAACAGCTCAAGGCCACGGCTGCACAACCAGGCTTCAGCGCTGTCCCCTTGGGAGACGTTACTGCCTCGGTGGCGATTCAGAATTCGGTACGCACATCCTTATCGCAAAACGTGATCGCGATGATTCCTGGCACTGATCGAGCACAGGAGACAATTATCTACACCGCCCACTGGGATCACCTTGGTGTTAACCCTGAGATTCCAGGCGACAATATTTACAATGGCGCTGCAGATAACGCCACAGGCACAGCAGCGCTTCTAGCAATGGCGAAGATGCATGCCGATGCGGGTCCTGCGCCACGTAGTATTGTCTTCCTTGCAGTCACCGCCGAAGAATCGGGTCTGCTGGGCTCGCGCTGGTATGCCGAGCATCCAGTATTTCCACTGGCGACTACTGTCGCGAATATCAATATAGACGTGCTCAATACCTACGGCCCGATGCATGACATCGTGGTGGTGGGCAATGGTAGCAGCGAGCTGGAAGCCTATCTTGAAGAGGCCGCTACTGCTCAGGGTCGCTATCTGGTTGAAGAACCCAATCCCGAGCGCGGTTACTACTACCGCTCCGACCATTTCAATTTTGCCAAGGCAGGTGTACCTGCTCTCTACGCCGAGTCCGGAGAAGACAGTGTTGAGTTTGGCAGTCAGTGGGGAGCAGAACAGGCACAGGACTACAATGAAAATCGCTATCACGCGCCGTCGGACGAATACGATCCGAGCTGGAACTTAGAAGGCGCAGCACAAGACATACTCTTGTACTTCGATGTTGCCAGCAAGCTGAGTCGTGAGTCTAGCTTTCCTAATTGGCTAGAAGGAAACGAGTTTAAAGGCATTCGCGATGCCACAAGCGCATCACGCCCCTAAGCGAATTTATCCATCACCGTGTCGTCACTCGATTTTCTCTACCCTAAAGATTAACGTAAAGTATTTTTTTTCGTATCGCTTCTAGAATTACTAAAAAGATAATGTGCGACTAACCATTGCCTACCATTATCTAATCCGAACAACTCAGCGCATGACATGTAGAAAATACGCCAGCGATGGAACCAAAGCTTAGCTTCCTCATCTGTGCAATTTTCCTTAAAGGCATCAATGATTCGGTCTTTATTATTGTCAGTCTTCTCTAACCAGTGATTACAGGTTTTTTCATAATGCTGACCATTAATGAGCCAACGACACTCAATCTTTAACTGTTCCTGAAAATGAAGCAAAGTGTCGATTGATGGCATTAGCCCGCCAGTAAAAAAATACTTAGACATCCAATCTTGTTCGCTTTTTACATCGAATGGATACATAACATTGCGATGCGCGAAAATGTGCACAAATAGCTTGCCTTCGGATGTCAGCCAATCTGATATGCGCTCAAACAATTGTCGATAATTACGCATGTGTTCAAACATTTCGATGGAAATTACCCGATCAAATTGCGCTGACTTTAGTTCCAGAAAATTGACGTCCGCCGTAATGACAGTAACATTATCAAAGCCAGCT
>CALKDE010000396.1 GCA_938082955.1 uncultured Pseudomonadales bacterium | reverse complement strand
GGTCACAAACAAAGAGTATGCCGAGGATGAGTTCGAGAGAATCATCGAGGTAGGAGAGCACAAATTTCACGAGCGGGTGATGCTCTATCCGGACGAGAGAATTCATACTCAGACCCTGGAAGAGTATGACCAGATAGACGCAGAGAGTGTCACTCACCTAGAAGAGCCAGAACAAGGCTACCTGTTTGTACGCTTCAGCTACCGGCGCGAACTGGAGGAAGACGGCTCTGTTGATGTTGGAGAGCACTTGAAATCTGCCTATCTGCAGACCGATCGTGATGCCATCGCGCTGATCCGCTCGCTTGCCGAAAGCGGCGTATTCGGCCAATCCATTAATTAGGGACTTCTTCCCCCCTCCCTGCGCGCTAAAGCGGCCCATGTTCTCCATCAAATGCAGGCCGCAAGCTATCCTCCTTTGATATACAAGGCGGTATTGGTTTATTCTCTAAGGCCGTCTCAATAAACCGCTGCCCCTAGGGGTAGGAGAAAACAACAATGAAAGCACTCCTGCAGCTAGCACTGATAGCGCTCACCCTCTCTACCGGCACGCTCTGTTTTGCGGATCGCCAGGAGAGCGATGACGAGCAGCATATCGATGATCCTCGCGTTCAACACCGAAACTATGAATTCCCGGGCACTGGCGAATCGATTCCCTATGCCGTCTTCGTTCCTTCAAGCTATGACAGCAGCCAAGGCGCCCCTCTGATTATTTCCCTGCATGGCTTGGGCAGGAGCCACGACTGGCTGATGGGATATCACGGATTATTGGATCAAGCTGAAGCGAATGGCTATATCGTCGTCACGCCACTCGGCTATATTCGCCGTGGCTGGTACGGCTCCAGAGAGCTCGATGACATGCAGGATGCCCAGCGCAGCGAACAAGATGTCATGAACGTCTTACAGTTGATACGCGACGAATTCAGTGTCAATTCAGACAGAATTTACCTATGGGGCCATTCCATGGGTGGTGCGGGCACCTATCATATTGCGGCTAAGTATCCGGATATTTTCGCCGGCTTGGGCGTGGCGGCGCCCGCACCAGAGGCGGATGCGCCGATGAACAGTATTCTGAATAACATCAAACATCTGCCCATTTTCGTTCTGCAGGGCGACGAAGACACCGCCGTGCCTGTAGAGCGCACCCGTGCCTGGGTGGCGAAAATGCAGGAGCTAGGGATGCAGCATGTCTATGTCGAAATTCCCGGAGGTGATCATTCGCTGCTCATCTCTCAGGACGCAGTGAACATGCAGAAGTTTGTCGACTTCTTCAACATAGTTCGCAAACAATATTGATCGTATCCGGATTACAGACATGATATCAAAAGCTTTACTTACAATTGCCTGTGCATTCTTATTGTTTCCAGCACTCAGCGTTGCCGCCCAGGACGATGCCTTCGATGCAGAGCAGACGTATCAAGCGACATGCTTCGCCTGTCATGGCACAGGTGCGGCTCATTCGCCTGAGGTAGGCGATCAGATCGAGTGGGAGATTCGTATGGAAAAAGGATTGGATACACTCGTTCAAAACACGATCGCAGGACTCAACGGCATCATGCCGCCGCGAGGCCTGTGCGTAACCTGCAGCGATAACCAGCTAAAAGCCATCGTTGAGTTTATGTTGGACAGCAGCCTTTAAGCATTACTAACATCCAGAACTACTTTACTAAACATTCTACTAATCAATTTGATAACTAATTTAATAACACTATCGAAGGGAGCACGACTAATGTTGCACTCAAGACAGCAATCGATTCGAACCTTACTACTAATTGCCGGCCTACCTCTTCTATTAATTGGATGTGCCCCTGAGAGTGATACTACTTCTATAGAAGTTGCCACGAGCAGTAATATTACCGGCGGAGCAATTGAGCAGGTGGAAGTCGCGTCTGCGCTACGCCCAAGATCATCTGTGCAAAATATGGATTGGCGTCTGCACAATCTCGATCTTGCTGGTTCGCGCTATGCCCCTAGCGACCAAATTACTCGCGATAACGTCGCCGAGCTAACACCAAAATGGCTATTCCAACACGGCGTCATCGATGGCGTAAGTAACCAGACCACTCCTGTGATTGTCGGCGATATTATGTATGTCACTGACTCCCGTGGCAGCGTCTACGCGCTAAACGCAGAAGATGGGCATCTACTGTGGACCTACGACGTAACTCGTCTATTGGGTGGCGGTCGACGCGAAGGCTATATTTTCAGGCACAGGGGCGTAGCGTATGAAGATGGCGTGGTGTATTCCGCGGCAGGCTCATTTATCTTTGCGCTCGATGCCATTACAGGCGAGCCTATAGAAGGCTTCGGAGACAAAGGACAAGCACCGGTGATTCTCGATGTGCTACATGAGAAGAATCCTGATATCGAAACCGCTATTTCTGTCGGCTATTGGTTCACCACAGCTCCACAAGTTTATGACGGCGTTATCTATGTTGGCACAACGCGAAGCGAGAGCCATATCGCTGGAGGTTATGTGTTAGCAATCGATGCCAAGACTGGCGAAGGCATTTGGAACTTCAATACCGTACCCCAGGATGAAACCGATCAGGGCTGGGATATCGCAGGACCAACTTGGGTTGGCGGCGAACGTAACGGCGGTGGAATCTGGGAAACACCAGCGATTGATCCCGAATTAGGTATGGTCTACGTGGCCGTCGGAAACCCCTTTGGCGACAGCACGAAACGCGACGGCATGAACCTGTTCAGCGACTCGCTTATCGCTCTGTCTTTAGAAGACGGAAACCTGGAGTGGTACTACCAACAAGTGCATCACGATGTGTGGGACTACGACTCCGGCAATCAACCGGTATTGTTTGATATGGAAGTCGATGGACAGGACGTCAAAGCGCTCGCACAGGCAAGCAAGAACAGCTGGCTGTATATCCTCAATCGTGAAACTGGCGAGCCAGTACATCCGATCATCGAAACGCCAGTCTCAACCGTTACCGATGTAGAAGGCGAAGTCCCCTATCCAACACAGCCGATTCCGCACAAGGCGAATGGCGAGAGAATGGAACCGGTGTCGCCCGTTTTCCCAACCGACATTCCTGCACAACAGATGGAGGCTAACGATCTCGTAGAGCAGTTTACTCCGATAGGACCGAACCAGATTTTTTCTCCAGGTTATGGAGGCGGTGCGAACTATGCGCCGATTTCCTTCAGTAAGGACACGGGCTATCTTTACATCAACGCGATCGATCAGCCGTTTAATTCTGGGCGCGACCCGAAAGGATATTTCTCTGCCTATGACCCAACAACGGGAGAATTAATCTGGCGACAAATCTTTGAAGGGTACGGACAAGCCGGCTCAGTGGTTACCGCCGGCGGCATAGTCTTTGTTGGAGCGGGCAGCAATACTGCAGGTTATTTCTACGCCTATGATGCCTACACGGGCGAAGAGCTATGGAAATTTAATACTGGGGCTGGCGTTTTTGCCTCACCTTCGATATATGTCATTGATGGTCAAGAATACGTAACTGTTGCCTCTGGCGGCGGATCGAGAGGACGAAGAGGCGGCGATCTAATTCTCGTCTTTGCCCTTCCTGATTAAGGCTGAGGGCTTTCCAGCCAAATCTACACACCCAACTGGCCTGGTTTCTTCGCGTTTGTTCTGCTACTTCATAGCTAAACGACCACGAAGAATCCATTCACTTTTCTGTAACGTACGTTATTGAAACTATAGAATGTCGCGCCGTCATCTCGGACTACTCTGTAGCCCCTAGGCAGTGCGGCCACTGGAAATCCAGCCCGCGATTTAACTACTACGTAACCATGAGGCTTCTTTTTGTAGTACACCCCATCGCTGTAGTAAAAGGTTTCGTCATTGTGTAGGAAGCGTACCTTTCCAATTGGCAGGCGATTCAGACTAAAGGCGGCAACTGTTGTCATCATCCGTATCGGCGCGGGCCTGGCAACCACCACCTTATTCGCAACTGAGTGTGCATGTACTACGGCGTGCCTGTGATTGCTCTTGTGTGAGGGCTCTGCGCTCACACTTGGCACTGTTACCAAAAGAGCACAACACAAGGCCGTTGTAATACTAGCAGCAGAAAATAATTTCATAAGATCCCTCCCGTTTACTAAGGCAAAAACCCTAGGGCTATTGCCCAACTTGCGAAACTAACGGCACAAATCCGTACCGCTTGTTAAGTAGAACGCGTAGACAAAAGATCGGTTTACAAGAAATGGAGTTATAGAGCTTCGTTGGATCAGCGAAAATCGATTAGGGCTTGCTTATGACTACACGGAAACCGATAGTGTTGTTACGTACGCTAGGATCGACACCGCCGCGCACCGCCGCGCGCACGTTGCCCGCTCCCTCTGAGAATGATCCTCCGCGCATCACCCACAGCGCATCCTCGGAAAGGTTCTCTGCATCATCGTTCGGGTCATAAGGA
>CALKDE010000395.1 GCA_938082955.1 uncultured Pseudomonadales bacterium | reverse complement strand
GAGAAATCTGGATTAAGCGTGATGTCGAGTACCATCGAATCATTGAAAATAAACTTTGCGTCCAGGCCTACATCTTGTTCAGAACTCTGATCGAATTTGGGACCACCTGTTGCGCCGAGGTCTAGGGAATCAACTTCTCTTGCGAAGATGAAGGGGATGATCTGTGAGTTATTTCCCGGAGACACATCGCGAATCCCGGTAAGTGTGGCAGTTTGGTTCAGACGGCCTTCAACGTTTACAGAGTAAGGGGGCCAGTACGATTCTTCGCCATAGCGAGGGATGTTGCGGCCGAACTGAATGCGCCAATTCTGTTCTGAGTTATCTGGGAATCGCAGGCTGCGCAGCGGAATAGCCATTTTTGCCATATAGCCCTGATCGGTAAGCTGACCGTCGCTTTCCCATACCATTTCTAATGTGGTGTCGAAGCCCGCACGGCGCGAAGAGCCTTCGGTCCAGCGTGCATCCCATTGAATGCCTAGTGGAGTGGTTCTGAATGAGAAAGCGGCGCGTTGATCGTTGAATGTGTCGAAGGATATCTCGACATGGTCATCGCCATCGATATTCTCTCGTGAGGAGAGGTTTGCTCTAATTTGATCTGGGTCGGTATCAAAGGCCAGGAATATTACATGCAATTCATCCTGATCGTAGCCGATGTAAACCTCGGTGCGCTGTGCGGAAGGCTCGCCGGGCTCGGGTTCGCGCTGAACGAAACTGTCGACCTTCGCCATAGAGCGGGCCAATACTGAAGAGGGGACCATATTCTGGAAGTCGGCAAAGCTCGGCTCAGCGTCGATAAGGGGCATGACTAGCCCAGATTCTGCCGCGCTTACTGACTTTGAAAACAACAATGCTACCGCTGTGCACAATAGGCACAAATTCAACCAGAACTTTCTCATTGGATCCTCTCTTGCGTGATATTTTGAAACCGAGGGGATCATACTTGGATTTGCGGGGCTAGGGAACCTCCTGTGACAGTTGGTCACACCTAGCTTTGGAGGCTCCTAGAGGGAATTTTAGAGGGCTTGGCTGCTATCGATGAATCCGTCTTTGTTTGGCATTTCGACCTGCATGAGGGTCTCTTTATTCAGGACGAGAGAATTCTCAATAATGCCGTTTAAATGCAGTACATAGGCTATTACCTGGTACACCTCATCGCTGGAAAGTGATTTAGGTGCGTCTGCAGGCATGGCTCGCTGGACGTAGTCGAAAAGCGTGCTGGCATGGGGCCAGTAGCTGCCTACTGTCCGGATCGGTCGCTCCTCGGACTGCATATCTCCGCCGACAAGGCGCGTATTTGCGGATGTTCCTTCTCCAGTCATACCATGGCAGGCTACGCAGCGTATCTCGAAGATGGCCTTTCCTTGCATTGCCGTGCCGCCGCCTGCCGGGTAGCCACTGCCGTTAGGTTGTGCGATCAGATCGAAACCCTGTAACTGGCTCTCATTGATTGGAGTACCAAGCGATTGTGCTTGGACCACAGCCGATAGGCCTATTGCTAGGCTTGCTGAAACCGCTGAGGCTGTTAGAAGCTTTTTAAGCGTAGACATTGGCAACATCTCCTGCCGTGTTAACGGCCCAACTCTGAATGCCGTGGAAATGATAGGTGCTGATATTGCCTTTCTCTGTTACGAGGCTGGTGCGTGTTGGCTGTACATTGCCTTGACTGTCTGTAGCTCGACTCTGCAGAACAGCATCGCCTCCAGACCATTGCCACGGGATTGTGAACCTCGCCAAAGCTTTCTCACTCTGATGGGAATCAATCATCGCATCGGCCCAAGTTCGACCGCCATCTGCGCTAACTTCAACCCGGCGAATGCTGCCGCGACCAGACCAGGCAATACCTGTCACCTGATAGATACCTTGTCGTTCTAACTTCATCTGCCCAGAGGGTGCTGTGATGACCGACTTGGTGCCCATAGGAAAGGTAAATTGCTGACTCTTGCGGTCGAGTCGGGTGTCTGTGTATTTGCTTGTTTCATCGCGGAAGTGAGTCGGCTCACGCGTAAGTTTAATTTGCGTCAACCATTTAACGCTGATGTTGCCTTCGCAACCCGGTACGAAAAGGCGCATCGGATAACCCTGACCAGGCCGCACTGGTTCGCCATTTTGAAACAGTGCTAGCATTACATCATCCATAGCACGGTTGAGAGGAATAGAGCGACCCATGCTGGCTGCATCTGCGCCTACGGCGTTGATCCACCGAGCATCGGGATCTACTCCCGCCTCGTCTAACAGAGTCGAAAGCGGGATGCCGGTCCATTCGGCGCCGGAAACCAAACCATGCAGGCTCTGTGCGCTGCCATCGGCAGGGTTAGGGCCGAACAGAGAGCCGCTATTTCCTGAACACTCAAGAAAATAAATTTTACTAACCATCGGATAGCGCAGCAGGTCTTCATAGCTGAATACCAGAGGCTGACGTACCAAACCATGAATAACCAATTTATGCTGAGCCGGATCTATATCGGGTATGCCTGCATGATGTCGCTCAAAGTGAAGGCTATTTGGCGTGATCGATCCCTGCAATTGATGCAGGGGTGAGCGCGATGCCCCGCCACCAGGATAAAGTGGATTGGGGTTGCCCGACATTCTCTGCATGTCGTCGGTAAACCTAGAGCGCGAGCCATAGCCACTGGCGTTGGCTCCAGGTTGCTTAGACCATCCTGGAATTTCTAGATTGAGCCCGGCGTCGGCGCCTAGTAAGGAAGTGGATGCGAGCGTGCCCATTCCTGCCAAACCGAGACCAAGAAGGTGGCGTCGGTTGATCAATCCATTGGCAGCTACTATTTCTAAATCCTGCTTAGTCATAGACGTTCTCTTTTTATTTCTGACAGCATTTTATTTATTGGCAACCTAGCGACTAATAACCTAGGTATTGCTTCGCTTCCTGAACAGCAGAGTGACTGTCATCGCTCCATACAGCTAACAAGGATTCGTACATCATTGAGGCTTTGCCTTGCTCGCCCAAGTTCTTGTGGCTGCGCGCAGCGCCAAGCAGTGACCAAGGTCGGTTTTTCAAACGTTGCAATGAAGTTCCAAATAGCTCTGCTGCTTCGTCGTGCATGCCCATTTCTAACATCATTTCTGCGGCCAATTCATGCACAGGTTTTAGTGGAGTAGCAGCGCCGTTTGGTGCTCGTTGACCTTCTCTAATTGTCATCGCTTCTTGAATCAGCTCTATAGCCTGCTGCCTTTTAGCTACATCAACCATAGCTTGCTGCATAGATTCCTTGTGGAGAGTTACAGCGGCAACTTCGTGATGTATTAATTTTAGCTGCTCATTATCAGGACTATCCGCTAGCATTTTGTCCAATTTCGCTACGACTTGATTTGCCAGTACTAAATCACCAAGGTGAGCGGCGCTTAGACCCAGTGCGAGCAATTCGGTGGCATCGAGATCATCGGTGAAAGGCTGTAATTTCCATTGCTTGCTCTCAATAATGTGCCTTGCCTTCATCGTCTTAACAGTGCCCGCTGCGCGTGTGCTGCTGGGGGCGTTGTCAAGAACCATCTGGCCGCGTTTGATCCATCTCTCGGACTTCTCCAGGTCACCTAGTTGCAGATCGCCATACTGACCCCAGTCAGAGGAGTGATTCATATCTCCCGTGGGATCACCTTCACTCCACAGTTCTAGCCCTGCGTTGAAGGCAGAATCGTTCCAGACGGAGACTTCATTCCACATGCCATGTTGAATGAATATGTGAGTGGGCATATGACGGGCATGAGATACTGCGGGTGCTATATCGGCGTAGGCAGTTGCCGCTTCCAACGCAATGGGCGCATGGACTGGATCGTCGAAGGAGTGTATTACGTAGTGAGCCGCGCCGGGATGATTGTCGTTCTCCTTGAACATTTCCAAAGCTAAGGCGCCGGCGCGCATATTGATGCGCTGCCTATCTGCGCCAGACGCCGTCGCGCCAGACAGCATGGACGCGGTGTAGAAGGCTTTGACCTCAAAGTCATCGGGATATTTTGCGTAGAGCTCGGCCATTGCATTCATCCAGGCAATGCGTCTCTCTGGCATGCCTCCAACGGTCAGCGCATAGGCTTCGGCTGCTAGCAGAAAGCCCTTTTCTCTATCCGTGGGTGCCTTGGCGAGCCGTTCCGCACTAGTTGCACCTAGGCGCATTAAGGCTTCGCCAGGACCGGCGTCCTTCTGGCCAAAGAAAGGGTGCTGATAGGTGAATGCCTCGCCCCAATAGGCCATAGCGAAGTCAGGTTGGATCTCCTGAGCGCTTCGAAATTCATTCTGGGCCTGAACCATGCCAAAGCTATGTAGATAGCCCACGCCGCGGATGAAATGTTCCTGAGCGGCAGCTGAACCTGACGTTGGGAAATCGAAGGTGCCAATACGGTCCAATTCAGCAGCATGACTATTTGCTACAAACGGAATGACGAATAGGCTCAAGAGTGTTGCTACGACTTGATTGGAGGGGTTTCGACTGACCATCGGGATTCCTTACTTTATAATTTTAGATTGCTCAAGGGTGCCAACTAAGGCGCACCTTTGCAATCTCTATTTTTGAGGAAAACCAGAACCGTGCCAATTAAAGATGCTGAACTTAGCTGATTGAGCCCCCAGCAATCACCTAAGCCAGATGATCCGTAATAACCCTTAAAAATGCCGGCCCGTATTTCTCCAGTTTCCTCTCGCCGACGCCGCTCACCATGCCAAAAGCATCCATATCTTGGGGCAGATTCACGCACATCTCCTGCAAAGCGCTGTCGTGAAAGATCACGTAGGGTGGCACGCCTTTATCTTCGGCAAACTGCCGTCTGCATTCACGCAGTGCTTCCCATAGGGCGACATCGACATCGGCGGCAAGTGGTGTCTTGGTTTGTCGCTTCGCTGTTTTCTGCTTAACATCAACTCGAAGTTGAATTGACTCTTCGCCGCGTAGCAAGGGCCGGCAACTTTCCTCTAGCCGAAGCGCGCCGAAGCGCTCCAGGTCGACGCTTAAATAGCCTCTGGCGACCAACTGTCTGAATACCGAGCGCCACTGGTTATTGTCTAGTTCCTGGCCGATGCCGTGGGAGGCAAGCCGATGGTGATCGAATTGAAATACCTTGTCGTTTTCGGCGCCGCGAAGCACGTCGATGAGGTGATTCACCCCAAAGCGCTGATTAGTGCGATAGGTGACGCTTAATGCCTTTCTTGCTGCCTCGGTGCCATCCCAAGTTTGTGGCGGCTCGAGGCAGCAATCACAATTTCCACAAGCATGTTCCATTTCATCGTCAAAATAGCCAAGAAGGGCCTGACGACGGCAGCTAGTAATCTCACACAGGCCCAGCATCGCATTTAGGCGGTGCTGCTCCGCACGCTTATGTTCTTCGCTGCCAGCTGAGCCTTCCATCATCTGTCTTAGCTTAATGACATCCTGCAAACCGTAGATCATCCATGCATCGGCAGGCTCACCATCGCGGCCAGCGCGACCGGTTTCCTGATAGTAAGACTCGATTGTCTTCGGTAGGTCCAGGTGAGCGACGAAACGCACATCGGGTTTATCGATTCCCATGCCGAAGGCGATGGTGGCAACGATGATCACCCCCTCGTCGCGCAGGAATTTACTTTGATGATCCGCTCTAGTCTCGGCAGGCAGTCCAGCATGATAAGCAAGCGCATTGAAGCCTTGCGCTTGCAGCCAATAGGCGATGTCCTCTGTCTTCTTTCTGGAGAGGCAATACACGATACCCGCATCGTTCGCGTGTTCGTCTTTCAAAAATTTCAAGAATTGTTGTTTCGCATTGTGTTTTAACGCGATGCGATAGCAGATATTGGGGCGGTCGAAGCCGGCGATGAACTGCCCCGCTTCTTCTAACTGTAATCGACTGATAATTTCAGTGCGGGTTCTAGCGTCTGCGGTCGCTGTAAGT
>CALKDE010000394.1 GCA_938082955.1 uncultured Pseudomonadales bacterium | reverse complement strand
ATAACAGGACCCAGCGCGGCATTAAGCCATGTCGCTATGCCACGCTCATACTCTTTGTATTCAGGCAATACAGCGGAGGAGCGACTTACGAAGCAATCCCCAGATTGCGCCTTAATCGCCGATTCGATTTTGCGCTCAAAGTTGTCGTCTAAAAAGGAGAAGAGCAAATTAATAGCTACCGCATCCGGTGCAAGGGATTCGATTTTTTGCAGCAGCTCATCGAGCTCCGTTTCCGTAAGAGGCAAAACCACAGTGCCGTGCGCAGCGACTCGGCCACCCGTCTCAAGGCACAATTCAGAGGGTACCGGGGGCGGCACCGCGGGAGTCTCCAATGCATAGAGCTCTGGGCGCGTCTGCCGCGCGAGTTGTAACATATCCGCGAAGCCATAATTGGTAATGAAAGCAGTACGCGCCAGCTTGCCTTCGAGAACGGCGTTGGTCGCAACAGTACTTCCATGGACAATCAGCAAGCTACCATCATCAAGATAAGATCCTAGGCCCATTGCCTGTATGCCATTCAGAATTGCCCGCTCGGGTGCGTCGGGAGTAGATAAGGTTTTGTGAACACTGACGTCGACAGTCGGCTCAAGCCGCACTAAGACGAAATCCGTAAAGGTTCCACCCGCATCGATCCCTAATAGCATTTTCTGCTGCGAACTCATGACTGCTTCCTTTCAACTAAGGGAAAGATTATAAAGCAGTTTGCGCAAGCTGCTAGCAATCATACAACGAGGTGCGAATTGCCAGAATTACCTGAAGTAGAGACAACCCGTCGCGGCATCGAGCCACACATCGAGAACAACAAGGTCAGCAAAGTCATACTCCGCCGCAAGACTCTGCGTTGGCCAATTACTCCAGCGCTTAGCAAAGATCTCCCAGGGGAAACCATTCAATCAGTTTCTAGGCGCGGAAAATATTTGCTGCTGGCAACCCAAAAAGGGTGCTTACTCATTCACCTTGGAATGTCAGGTAGCCTCAGGATCGTAGAGTCAAGTCGAGCAGCGGCGAAGCACGACCATGTCGATGTCGTGTTTGCGAACAACAAGGTGCTGCGCTACACAGATCCACGGCGTTTCGGTTGTATATTGTGGGAAACAGAGCCCATCGAAGCACACCCCCTGTTGGCCTCACTCGGCCCCGAACCGCTAGAGGACAATTTCCACACCGACTATCTCTTCAAGAAAAGCCGTCGGCGGAACGTTGCTGTTAAGACATTTATCATGGATAGCAAAGTAGTCGTTGGGGTGGGAAATATCTATGCGAATGAATCACTCTTTCTTGCTGGCATCAGCCCAAAGCGTAGCGCAGGAAAAATTTCGAAACCACGCTATGAGAAACTGGTGGAGTGTATTCAGCAGGTTTTGCAGCAAGCGATCGATGTCGGTGGTACAACGCTCAAGGACTTCACAGGTAGCGATGGGGAGCCTGGGTATTTTGCACAGTCGCTTCACGTCTATGGCCGCCGGGGTGAACCCTGCCATGGATGTAACGGTACGTTGAAAGAAATACGCCAGGGACAGCGCAGCACGGTGTATTGCCCCCAATGCCAAAAATAATATTAGGCTAAGTCGAAGACTGTATCTGATTTTCCATGGCCTCGACTACAGCCGGATGGACAAACTTGGAGATATCACCGCCATAGGCTGCGATCTCGCGCACCAACGTAGAAGAAATGTAGGATAGATGTTCTGCAGGGGCGAGAAACACAGTTTCTATACTTGGCTCCAGAATGCGATTCATCCCAACTAGCTGAAACTCATACTCGAAATCGGCAACGGTGCGCAGTCCACGCAGAATAATATTGGCGTCACACTCCTTAACAAATTGCGTTATCAGACTATCAAATGATCTAACTTCCACATTTTCTAGATGACCTAGAACTTTTTTAGTGAGCTGCATCCGTTGCTCCAACGGCAAGGCATTAGGCTTCTGCTGATTCTTACCGACTACGGCCACGATGATTTTGTCGAATAACCCGGCAGCGCGTTCTGCCAGATCCATATGGCCATTGGTGATTGGATTAAACGTTCCCGGATAAACAGCAATTTTCATAGCATTCTCATTTTAATAGTGAACAGACTTGGTGGCCTTGGCTTACAACTAGGGCTTAAATTTATGTCTCGAACTAAGAGACTGCGACTATGATCACTCACGCTTGCATGAAATTCAATATTCTCTGTTCCAGCCAATTGTCAGGATTTGAAGAAACGAAGCCCACATGCCCGCCCTTCTCAGTTAGCTGCATCTGCACTTGAGGCGATAGCATCTCGCTATTTGGGATCGATTTAGGCGGAATCATCGGATCGTTCTTACTCTGAATCAGCAAAGTGTCGACTGCTATTGAACCAAGAAAGGCGGAACTGCTGCATTTCCGGTAATAGTCTTCAGCCCCTTCAAACCCATGAAGGGGGGCTGTTATCTGGTCGTCGAACTCCCATATGGATGAGATGCTGCGCGTATCGCCTAGCTTCGCGATGCGTGTTGCCTGTTCTGGATTAGACGTCTCTAGATATTCTTGCTTGTTCTGAAAGTCTTTTACCAGACGGCGCACAAAATATTGGCCGTATAGTCGACTGACACCTTGCAGCATTGCCTGCGAGCAGGATTCTAATGCGAAGGGAGTCGACACGCCCACGGCTTTGCGTATTCTGGGGTGCGATTCAATCTCGCCTAACCATTTTAAGAGTACATTCGCGCCTAGCGAATAGCCTATAAACACAAAATTGTGCGCAGGATATTCGGCCACCAATTTACTAAACACTTCGTTGACGTCTTCTGAGACTCCTGA
>CALKDE010000393.1 GCA_938082955.1 uncultured Pseudomonadales bacterium | reverse complement strand
CTTGCTTGCCTATTTTAGAATCTGTATCGCTCATAACAAATCAGTTGGGGCAGATCCCGGTTGTTCAAGTTGCTCGGATTGCTGAAGCCGCTGTGTGGCAATGTTGAGTCGTGTAAATCCAGATTGACCAATACCGTCCATGGCAGTCACGACAGATTGATGCGTAGCCTCGGCATCCGCGATCAGTAGGATCGGCAAGCTGTGATCGCCGCCCGACTCTAGCTCCAACCCCTGTACCAGTGTCTCGATCCTAGCATTAGCCAGCCTCCTGCCATTGATCGAAAAACTGCCCTCTCTGGCGACTAGAATTTCAATCTGCCCAGGGTCGCTCTCAGCGGCCTCGGCATTCGCCTCTGGCAGGTTCACTAGCAGTCGTGTCTCGCGACTAAATGTCGTGGTTACCATAAAGAAGATAAGCAGAAGAAACACCACATCTATGAGCGGAGTCATATTGATGGCAAGTTCTTCGCGTATAGCTCGTTTGAATTTCAAGTTGCTGTGCTCTCTGTAACTCTTTTATTTTACTTCTACTTTACGGTCGCTGTGCAGCGCATCGACCAGTTTGATCGATTCCTGCTCCAGGGTCAGTACTAGGGATTCGACCTTTCGCGTAAAGTGGCGATGCCATATATAAGTAGGTATTGCGACGGTGAGCCCAGCGGCTGTGGATATCAATGCCTCTGAAATACCCCCAGCCAGTGCATTCGCATTGCCTGTACCCTGTAACATAATCTCGTTAAACACACGAATCATGCCGACAACCGTACCTAATAGGCCGAGCAGCGGTGTGATCGCGGCTATCGTTCCCAAAGTGCTCAAGTAGCGCTCCATGTCATGAATAACCTGAGCGGCCCCCTGCTCGATACTCTCAATCATCGCCGCTCTGCCGTGCTTAGAGGTCAGCAGTCCCGCAGCCAGGACCTCACCAAGCGGAGAGGACAGCCGTAGTTCGCGTAGCTTACTGGAGTCCAACTGATTGTTTTTCAACCAAGTCCATACTTGTGCAAGAGTATGCTTAGGTGTGATGCGGGTGGCGCTCAAACTCCAGAACCGCTCAATAACGATCGCTATCGCTACGATGGAACAAAGAATAATGGGCAACATCAGCCAGCCGCCAGCCCGAATTATTTCTACCACGTGTTGTCTCCAAAAAATCGATTAATAACTCTATCATATCCACAGGTACACGGCCTACGAGACTGTCAGTACTGGGCATTAGACTATCGGCATCAATCGCAAGTCTAATTAATGCCAATATCGAGGTTTTTGTTTCCGAAACTCGCTGGTTTGGATAATTTTGTCATCGCCGGCTCTTTCTTCAGTAAATTCGCCGCTAAGTCCCTTAGCAAATTTAAAACTGATCATGCCCGTCTCCACGGTTGAGAGTGCCTTACTAGCAAATTCGCCGTAGCGAGTAACCACCTGATCGTGAGGATGAGCAAAGCTATTGCGGTAGCCGGCAGAGAACACCACGTAGTCAGGCTCGACCTGTTTAAGAAAGGCATAGCTCGAAGAGCTTCGGCTCCCATGATGTGGAGCAACTAGCACCTCACTCGCGAGTTCTCCGGTATAGCGTAGAACGAGTTGCGCTTCCGCCTCCCGTTCAATGTCACCGGGCAGTAACACGCTGCCCTCATTGGAGCGAATCTGTAAGACGCAGGAATTATTGTTCTCCGAGGAATAGTCTAGAGCACTGTGCAGAAAGCGAAATTCGACGCCATCCCAAATCCAATCATTGGTATCGCTGCACAGCTTGACGGCTAGCTGCGTTTGCAAATCCTCTCGGTTACTTATGAGTTTTCCTATCCTGATATTCGCTTCAACGCCGCGCAGCCCTCCAGCATGATCATTGTCACCGTGACTAATTACGAGCGCATCGAGCGCGCGTATATCTAACGAGCGCAGTGTAGGAACAACGACAGCAGAACCGATATTAAAATCAGGGCTGAGATTAGCGCCCGTGTCATAAAGCAGAACATGATTGCGCGTCTGAACGATAACCGCGAGACCCTGCCCCACATCAATAACATGCACTTGCAGGATAGTATTCTCTTGTGCCGACGACCGGAGGCGCTCTGGTATCGGCAGAACGCAGAGCATCAAGGGAATAACCAAGCCCCTTCGACATACTCCCTTAGGTAGCAGTAATAATAAGACGGCAAAGAACAGAGCCAACACGTTCCAACTGTTAGGCTGTGCTACAGGCAACTGTAAAGAGCTAGAACCCCACGCCACCAAGAACTCCATGAATTTGATAAGCAATACAATAGCGCCATCTGCAGCAGTGAACAGCAGAATCCCACACGGCTCATTCAGAAAGCTGACAAGTAAAGAGGCAAAACAAACCGGCACGATCAAGAAGCCGACAACAGGAATGGCGACAATATTAACCAACGGAGCTAGTAGTGAAAGTTGCTGCGTGAAAAATATTAACGGCACTCCCAGCGCGATAAAAACGATGAGTTGCGGGCGGACAAAAAGCCTAACAGCCGCATCTAATTTCTCACGAGGCGAGATCTCGACCTGTTCGGCACTTACAAATGCTACAGAAGAGCTGGCGAAGGTAAGCAACGATGCCACCGCGATGAACGACAACCAAAAACCACTGCTAACCGTCGCCAGCGGATTTAGCAGCAAAACAATAAACACCGCTAACAAAAGCCGAAAAGAAACTTGATAGCGCGCATTCCAAAAAAGACCACAGATAAGCACGGCAATCATGATAAACGCGCGCTGTGTGGGCAAGCTAAAACCTGCGAGCAACGCATACATAAAGGCAGCTGTCAGCGCAAAGAATCCGGCAAACTTTTGAGCAGGCACGAGTCTGCCAATGCGAACGAGCTTGCCAACAACTAGCGCCAACCAAAATGCGAACCCGCTGATCATGCCGATGTGTAGCCCCGATATCACGAACAGATGATTGCTTCCTGTTGCGGTAAAGAGCGCCCAGCTGTCTTGCGAGATTGCCGATCTATCGCCAAGCAGCAGCGCGATCAACAGACCACCGTATTGAGCGCTCGCTAACATCCGCTGCAATTTTATTCTTAGCCAATAGCGGATCGCGTGCAGCCATGCCGATGGCGAGAAACCAACACCTTTTGATGGGGCCGAGATCAATTGATTCGAAGCCGAATCACGGACATAGCCGCGCGCGCTAACGCCCTGCTGAAATAACCAAGCCTCGTAGTCGAAACCACCAGGGTTAGAGAATCCATGCGGGCGATTAAGGCGTACTGCAAAGCGCCAATACTGCCCCGGAAGTATAGTGTTCCCACCGTAGTAATTGAGAATCACCTTACGCGGAAAGAATCCGGATGGTCCTTGCCGAATCTCAAAGAAAAACTGCTGGGCAATCAATGATCGCTTTGGCAAGCCGATCACCACGCCCTCAACCTGAACTGTTTCCCCTTCGAGCGTCTCCGGCAAGCGCTCACGTAAAAGATTGCTAGCCCAGTTTAGATGCCAACATACCCCTAGGAAATAAAGGAGCAACCCTATGAGCAATCGCCTAGGAAGGTTCGAAGCCTTTACTAGCTCGATCAAAAAAAACGAGACTGCGAGGACAACGGTGCAAATTTGGGAAAGAGTTAAAGCGAATGGAACATCCGTAACGAAGGTGGCGCTTGCAATACCTAGGCAGATCAATACTAAGGCGCAGCGCATCCATTCCCCTACCTACCTCTTCTTCCTGTATCTTTGCTTATAAGTTATAGGCAGGGAATTGAGATAAAGCGAGGTACGGGAAAACTATTCGTGGCGCAAGGCATCAGCCGGTTGAATCGCCGCCGCCTTCTTCGCAGGATAGAGGGTTGCCAGCAGGGAAAGTACCAGCACACCTGACGCGACATAAACTACATCGAGAAGGTTTAACGCCGAGGGAAGAAAGTCGATTGGGTAGACTTCGGCGTTCAGTATTTGAATTGAGAATGTAGCTTCTATAAACGCAGCGAACTGACTAACGTAAAGCGAACCCAGCACGCCCAGCACTACCCCAATCGCTATACCGGTGAGACCGATAAAACAGCCCTGCCACATAAAGATGTGATTGATTGTCTTCGGACTCGCACCTAGCGTTCTTAATATCGCGATGTCGCCACGCTTGTCGCGCACGATCATGATGAGGCTAACTACCAGATTAAATGCCGCCACACCGATTAATAGCCATAGCATGAAACTAATAATTCCGCGCGAGAACTGAATATTTTCATAGATCGCACCCAGCGTAGCCACCCAGCTCTCACCACGCAATGCCCCAGGCAGATCAGCCATAATTTCTTGGCGAACCATTTCGGCCCGCAACACATCGACAGTTCGAATATGCACAGCATTATAAGGGGTGCGCAGCCTAAACAGAGCGCGTGCCGCGGAGAGATTTATCATCACCAGATTGCCATCTAACTCCGCTGCGCCCACGCGGTAGATTCCCACTACATCAAAGCCTTTAAATGTAGCAAGCGGAGTAATAGGATTTATAGAGATCGACGTCGAAAAAAGATCGACATTGTCCCCCAGCCCTACTCCCAATCTGTTTGCGAGTGTTTGCCCGAGCACGATCCCCCAACGATTATCCTGCAGTGCCGTGAGATCACCTGCGCGCATGAATCTATTAATGGCTGAGGACTCAGCTTCGAGCGCTGCATCGACGCCATTAATTACTACGCCTTTGTGACTGCCTTGCGCCGCTGCCACGCCGCTAGCCTGGATTACCGGTGAGATCGAGACAACGGCTGGGTTCTGCTCAATAGTGTCGCGAATCTCTAGCCATTGTGTCTCGTTGAGGTTTTCTTCTGAACTAAGAGTGATATGCGGCACTATGCCCAGCACGCTCTGTCGCATCTCCTTATCAAAGCCGTTCATAACCGAGAGCACAATAATCAGGATAGCCAGCCCCAAAGCTAGACCGAAGATAGAAATAGCCGACATGAAAGAGACTAAATGACTACTTTTGCCGGCGCTCACATAACGAAACGCAACGAAGCGCGACAAAGACAGCGGTTTATTGCTCATTCAGCAGCCCGTCGGCAAGCAAAAACTTTCGCTCCATAGAGGACGCTAGCAATTCATCATGGGTGACTACGATGAAGCTTATCTCTAGTTTTTCGTTTAAGTCGTTCATCAGCGCATGAATCTCGGTCGCAGTATTCCGATCGAGATTGCCGGTAGGTTCATCGAGCAAGACACAATTGGGCTCTGTTACCAAAGCTCGTGCAATCGCCACTCGCTGCCGCTCGCCGCCGGAGAGTTCAGAGGGTTTGTGCTCGACCCTAGCCTCTAGGCCTACTTTGCCTAACATCGTTCGTGCCCGCTGCGCAGCCTCAACCATAGGCAGTCTGGCTATTAATAACGGCATACACACATTCTCTAGCGCCGAAAACTCGCCAAGCAAATGGTGGAATTGATACACGAAGCCAAGGTTTTTATTGCGCAGAAGTCCCCGCTGGGTCTCATCAACCTGTGCCAAGTTCTTGCCCGCTATGGTGACCTTGCCGTTGGTTGGCAGGTCGAGACCGCCTAACAGATTGAGCAAGGTGGTTTTGCCAGAACCAGAGCTGCCTACAATCGCTATTCGCTCACCGCGACCGACCTGCAAATTCACGCCCTTCAATACCTGCACTAGCTGAGGCCCTTGAGAATAAGTTTTCTCAAGCTGTTCACAAGTCACTACTGTCGAATTTTCTGTCATCTCTTTCTACTACTCATAGCGCAGCACTTCTGCCGCCTGAATTTGACTAGCACGGTAAGCTGGATACAGCGTCGCGAGAAAACTAATTGTGAGCGCCGCAATACAGATCAGTCCCACCTCCGACCATTCTATCTCTGTCTGCAAATGGGAAATAAAATAGCGATTCGAATCACCCGCAATGGAATTAATAATCCCCTCGAGTATAAGGCTAATATCGGTAATATTAGCCGCCAATAGCGTGCCGAGTACTGCGCCGATCAATGTTCCCAGCAGTCCAGCGACCAAGCCCTGCACGACGAATATTTTCATAATGGTGCTTCTGCTCGCGCCCATGGTGCGCAAGATTGCTATGTCCGCTCCCTTGTCGGCGACAACCATAACTAATGTAGAGACGATATTTACGGCACCTACTATAACGATCATCAACAGCATGAAACTTGTGAGCACCTTTTCCATACGCAGCGCATTAAACAAACTCGCCTGCGCCTCATCCCACGACTGCACATTCAAGCCGGGGTAATCAGCAAACAAGCCTTCTGCGATCGTCTTGGCATTAAACACATCATCAACCCGCAGCCTAAGCTGCAATTGTGACGCAGAATTTAGCGCAAATAGCTGTTGGGCCTGCGCCAGATTAATCAGCGCCGTATCACTATTTCCATAGGCGCCAAAATCGGCGTAGCCGACAACAGTAAACCCTTCTGTGTCGGCGAGATTTCGAGCAAGCAAGCTACCCAACGCAGTAACTGAAAGATCCGCGCTACTGAACACACCTAAGCTACTGGCGAGCTGCGCTCCTAGAATGATGCCGTTTTCAGTTTCGGAAAGCGCTATGAGCAGATCTCTGTATCCAGAGCTAGGATTGTCGACCACATCCGCTTCAAGCCTGCCCTTGACACCCCGCAGAGTGACAAAACGATTGTTCCCTTGGTGCAGAATGTTTGCCTCACCCTCGAGATAGGGCGCCGCTGAAATCACATTCGAGGAGTTAAGTGCAATATTGGCGAGTTCATTCCAATTCGTCGTTACTCCATCGCCGGAGACCGTGACATGAGGTACCGACTTCAGCGCATCAGCGCGCAGTGTATCGATAGAGCCATTCATCACCGACAGCGCAACGATCAGAATCATTACACCCAGGCTTACGCCGAGCATGGAAATTAAGGAGACAAATGAGAGGAAAAAATTCCGCTTCCTAGCCAAGGTGTAGCGCAAACCCACGAATACAGAGAACGGCTTTTGCATGAGCAAACCTTGTTTGAATCGCGATCGAAGATGTCAATTAGGGTCTAAACCTCTAATTAGGATCGAACTGCGTAAAACGCTGTCTCTAGTAAAACATACGTCACGCGTTACATAATTAAATCTGCTGCGCGTGTCGCTGCAAGAGCCTCTGCACAGTCTTGAAGCTGATCGGCATTATTGGCGTTGATACTTCACCGGAGATGGCACGCAGTGATTTACCCTCCTTCTTCAGCTCCATTATTCTACACAGCACTTTCTGCTCCATAGCGTTTTCGATAAGGCGACCATTCTCATGAATCATATAGCCGAATGGGCGGCTGCCGCCGAGATAACGCCCCTTCTTTCTTTGTCGCCGCTTAACGCCCTTAATACGCTCCGCCGACTTACGCTTTTCTAACGCACTAAATAGCTCGGTTACGTTAGCGAAATTCACGCTGATTTGCGCATCGGTAATATCGCCACCTAGCTCTACAATGTGCAACTGAACGGACTTTTCTCGCAGTTTTTGCACCAGCTTGATCACTTCATGACTTGAACTGCAGATGCGTTCGAGCTTGCTGCATAGCAGCACATCACCAGGCAGCAGCAGATTCATCAATCGCTTGCCCGACTCGCGGCGGTCGAATTCATGATGCCAATTACAATTTGAGTCCTTCAGTGTCTCCGTCATAAACCAGCTCTGGCGGAGGCAGTAAGTTTGTATGGCCAGCATCTCTGGCTCTAAAATCGCGTCGAGCTCGTCCTGTTCCAGTGAAGATTCCAGCTCAGAAGTCCTGCAGTAGGAATAAATAGTCATTGATCTTGCCCCTAACAGTTTTGGCGACACGTCTTGTTAGTCGAGAGTTACCGCCTGTTAAATTCTTGGTCTGTTTTTATTCTATTTTTGTCCAGAATCAACCCTGATCCGACCGCAAGTGATTGCTTAAATTCTATGTTTTGCCAGTATCTTATTGATTTTTGTGTCTTTGTACTGGCAAAGCCACTGCGGCCGGTATTTTAACCACAGGACTTTCGTTTTATCAAGCGGCGTAGCAGCGACGCATTCACAAGACAGTGTTACGATGCGCTCGCAGGGCGCCACGCCACCGTCCTTGCCATTGGATAACGCTAGAAACGGCTTTAGCAACTACCAATCTAAATCGGAAGAATGATGCATGTTATTGTTTTTTTTATTAAATTTCGTAAAAACAAGGACTCATTAATTGAGTCCTATAGACATTGCTGTTATATTCCGTCTTCTTGCTCCTTCTGAATTTTTATTCGAAGGTAGCGTCTGTAAGCCCCAAGCGCCCTTTTGCGCGGGATACAGAGCATTGGAAGTCGTCGGTTATTTGAGAGATTTTGTTAAGGCCTCTAGTTAAAGACTATTGGATCAAGCTCTCCTGACGACAACTACACCGGGTCCGTGCCTTTAAGGGGCGACCACAGAGGCAGAATTACAGCTTCATAAGACTGATTCGCACCAATACAGGGCAATCAGCGGATAGCTAGAGAGACTGCTAACCCATTTAACAGTTATTAAAAGTCGTGACTCAAGGTCATGATGAGACAAACCGGATAAGTTTAGGAATTGATATTCGAAAAAGGCAGCTGATGCTACGCTGATATCCAGCTCTAATCAGCTGGGCAACGAAAGACAAAACTAAGTAATATTTTCAACAAAAACAATAGATACGATGCAACATAGAGCCTCAAGTAGGCGATTAATTGAGAACAAGGCAAGTCATAGCACGTCTATGGTTGTCCTATTATTGTTAAAACGTTAAGAATTTGCTGTAGCTGAAGCCTAATCGACCTGATTGCGCCTCCTTTGTTGCCCTTACCCACTACTGCTTCGTGAGTCGTGCGCGCCCCACTCGATGATTTCCTCCTAAGTTTCTTATCTGGTTCAACAACAAGTGAACCTATTATGAAAAGAATGCTTATTAACGCAACGCAGGAAGAAGAGCTCCGTGTTGCCCTAGTTGATGGTCAGAAACTCTACGACCTGGACATCGAAAACCGCACCCGCATCCAGAAAAAGGCAAATATCTACAGAGGCAAAGTGACTCGTGTAGAGCCTAGTCTTGAAGCTGCCTTCGTCGATTTCGGTGCCGA
>CALKDE010000392.1 GCA_938082955.1 uncultured Pseudomonadales bacterium | reverse complement strand
CCATCTGGTTTTCACCACCTTGCACACTAACGACGCACCGTCGGCGATCACTCGCCTACTAGAGTTAGGCGTACCTTCTTATCTCATAAAGGCCACTGTTATAGGCATAATGGCACAGCGACTCGTGCGTGTACTTTGTCCCCACTGTAAGAAGGAAACTAAAATAGAGTCAGAAACCTGGGAAGCGCTAACTCGTCCCTGGAAAGTAAAGGTACCGAGAAAAGCCTATGGGGCGGTTGGCTGTTTAGGGTGTCGTGAAACCGGGTTTAAGGGAAGGGAAGGCATCTACGAAGTGATGCCATTCACCGAGCACCTACAGCAGCATTCCGATGATAAGGGCGATCTACCTACCCTTCGTACGCAGGCTTATAAGGAAGGTATGCTCAGTCTGCGCCTGAGCGGGGCGCAAAAAGTGGCGGCTGGCACTACTACTGTCAAAGAAATTTTGCGCGTTACACCAGACAATAGAGATTGAAGGCATTCGCTTTGAGATGACGCAAAAAAGCCAAGAAAATATTCTGGTGGTTGGGCCCGCATGGGTTGGCGATATGGTCATGGCGCAATCCTTGTTCATGTGTCTGAAGGTGCAATATCCGGATTGCCGAATCTCGGTGCTGGCGCCAGAATGGTCTCGACCCCTGCTGGAGAGAATGCCAGAAGTTGAGAAAGGGATTAGCCTGCTGATGGGTCATGGAGATCTGGAGCTAGGAAAACGCCGTGCTTTTGGAAAGTCTCTTCGTGGCGAGCAATTTACTACAGCTATCGTGTTACCTAACTCGTTTAAGTCGGCATTGATTCCCTTTCATGCTGGCATCCCGAAGCGGATTGCCTGGAAGGGAGAGTGGCGCAATCTGCTACTCAGTGACTGTCGACGCCTCGATACGAATGCATTTCCTCTCATGGTGCAACGCTTCGCTGCTTTGGCCTATCCGGACTCCAATGATCCTCCGGTTCAGATCCCTGAACCTAGATTGCAGTCAGACCCTGCAAGCGTAGAAAATGCGCTGGCTACATTTAGCCTAGGGATAGAAAATAGGGTATTGGCAATTTGTCCGGGGGCGGAGTTTGGCGTTGCCAAACAATGGCCTGCGCAGCATTTTGCCGCCACTTGTAAAACAAAGATCGACAATGGATGGCAAGTATGGATATTTGGCTCTGAAAATGACGCCGAAGTCGCCAATGAAATTATGCAGATGCTTGCCGAAGAACAAAGACAGCATTGCGTGAGCCTGGCGGGTAGGACGAGTCTGGCTCAGGCGATCGATCTGCTGTCTGTTGCCGAGGCCGTGATATCCAACGATTCAGGGCTTATGCATATAGCTGCTGCACTTGATAAGCCGATTGTCGCGCTTTATGGTTCAACTTCGCCGGACTTTACGCCACCATTGAGTAATAAGTCGAAGCTATTGTTCACGGATATCGATTGCCGGCCCTGTTTTCAGAGGGAATGTCCCTTAGAGCACAAGAAGTGCCTTACACAGCTCGACCCCAGTAGAGCGCTTGCTGCTATCACCGAGCTTGTCCCCACTGGGCGTAATTGATTGATGAGCTTTAGGTTGGAACAGAACAAACCAGGAAAGGAATAGTTTATTGCGAGTGTTAATAGTAAAAGTTTCTTCTCTTGGTGATGTGATTCATACGCTACCGGCAGTTACCGATGCGCAGCGTGCCAGAAAAGATATTCAATTCGACTGGGTGGTTGAGGAAAATTTCGCCGAGGTGCCGAGCTGGCATCCCGCCGTCGAAAATGTCATACCCGTGGCGCTAAGGCGCTGGCGGCGCAACCTTTTTAAGACCTATATGAATCACGAATTTCGAGCGTTCAGACGCGCATTGCAAGGCATTCATTATGACCTTGTCATTGATGCTCAGGGGCTTATTAAGAGTGGTTTGATCAGTCGGCTCTCTAAGGGATTAACGGTAGGGCTCAATAATCGAACCATTCGCGAACCAATGGCCACGCTGTTTTATAACAAAGTTTATTCTGTTCCTTGGACAGAGCATGCCGTGGACAGGGTTCGGCAATTGTTTTCTCGGGCGCTTCAATACGAATACGACCCGGGGGAAATCGACTACGGTATCGATGTTAGTAGAATAGATGTATCTAGTGAAATCAGTAAAAAAGCGGAGAAGCAGGTAGTGTTCCTTCACGGGACGACGTGGCAGACAAAGCATTGGCCTAAAAACTATTGGCGCCACCTCGCACAATTAAGTACTGAGGCGGGTTATAAAGTTCTTCTGCCTTGGGGTACCCCTGAAGAAAAGCTACGTGCTGAGTATATTGCTCAAGACAACGAGCGAGTAGAGGTACTTGCTAAACAGACACTGTCTGGCCTTGCCAATTATATTCAACAGTCCGATGGTGTGATTGCAGTGGATACTGGCCTGGGCCACCTAGCTGCTGCGCTGGCCAAGCCAACCGTTTCTCTTTATGGCCCTACGAATCCAGGGCTTTCTGGAACTTTTGGCAATAATCAATTACACCTCAATTCGAGCCTAAATTGTGCGCCCTGCGTTAAGAAGACTTGCACATACTCGGGCCCGGGCGTCACTGAGGAATACGCGGGACGTGCATTCGCTGTTACTCCACCGTGTTTTGCATCT
>CALKDE010000391.1 GCA_938082955.1 uncultured Pseudomonadales bacterium | reverse complement strand
GCTACCGATTCTAACCTTGCTGCTAAAGTCCACCGAACTGGGTTGGATCTGGGGCAGCTGGGAAAGTAACTTACGCCATTTCGGGAAATCGCCGTAGCGAATTTGCTGCAAGAATTCATCCTTCGTGAAGGGAAGCAATGGTTCCAGCGGCGACCCATCAATCAGTTTTTGTAGAGGCTTTAGATTCATAGGGTTCTATTTAGTCGATACTGAAAAGTCATCCCTGACTTTTTCAGTACATCGTGCGCCAAAAGCTGGCGTAAAAGTGTCATTTCACTTGCTTTTGGCGCACTCGCATTGTCCTTAATCGGCAATGGTTGCACATCCTTGTGCAACGTAGTCGACCAGAAAAATGCTTGAAGCGACAGTTTTCTGATCAAAACTTTAGTGACAAATGAAGCCAAGTGATTGAAACCCATATCGAGATGCATTTTCATGATCGGCTACTTAAAGGCAACCATGGAGGCAAAGTTAAAACACTGGAACCAGACATCGACGGATTGAAAGCCAATTTTCTGTAGGCGGTCTCGATGTGCGTCTAGGGTTTCCGGGAGCAAGACCTTCTCTAATGCCGCTCTTTTCTGACTTATCTCCAATTTGCTATAGCCCCTATTTTCTTTAAAGCTGTGGTACATCTCAATAAACAATTGATTAAGCTTTTCATCGGGAAAGGTAATCTTCTCTGAGATGATCAAGACACCGCCCGGCTTCATTCCTGCGTAGATTTTTCTTAGTAAGGGAACTCGTTCGGCAAGAGGAATGAACTGAAGAGTAAAGTTCAATACTACGACTGAGGCATCCGCTATCTCTGAATCACACAGGTCTTCACACCGACACTCAATCTTACTAGCGAATTGTGGCAAGCTTTTTAGCTTGGTTTGTAGGCGGTCAATCATGGCCGTTGAATTGTCGATGGCGATTGCGGAGTAGTCTTGGCAATCAATCCGATCCACGGCGGCCAGAGTGGCGCCCCCTAGGCTGCAGCCTAGATCATAGATTCGGCTGCGATCCTGATAATACTCCTCTGCCAGCACGCCAATCATGGCTATGATTGTGCTATAGCCCGGCACGGATCGGCTGATCATGTCTTCGAATACGCTGGCGACATTTTCGTCGAAAACGAAGTCACCAGGAAGCTTCGTCTCTGCGAATATTCGATCTTTGTTCTGTGTGGGTTTCGTCATTGTGAGTTGCTTGTTTAAGAATTGGATTCGATCAATTGGCTCGAGCTGTTAAGAAGACTTAGCGCTATTCTACGCAGCCCTTGGCCGTAACTCGAATAGAATTCGAGACGCTTTCCATTCTAGCTGTCTATCTCTTTCTATCCAGTGCATTATCGGCTTATCCAACTCTTATTCTAACCAGTTCATTACCCTGTTATCCATGTCTCATTCAAGTGCCAATGTTTCATCATTTCTTGTAGACAATTCTAGCTTGTTCGACAATCTACAAATCGGGAATGGCGTTTTGGATCTCGCCTGTGGCAAAGGGAGAAACGGATTATTTTTAGTTAGCCATAATGTTCCGGTACTATTTGCAGATAATAATGAAGCCCATCTACAATCCATTGTTCCCGCAGTCGAGTTAGCAGGCAGTAGTGCGGCGAAAAGTGCGTGTTGGTTGGTAGATTTTGAGGCTGAAGTGAGAGAGGGAAAAAACCCCCTAATAGGCAAAAGTTTCGATGCAGTTATAGTATTTAACTATCTGCACAGGCCGCTTTTTCCTTTTATTAGAGAGGCGATTCGGCCAGGTGGATTGATTGTCTATGAGACATTCACGGTTGACCAGAAGCGGTTCGGCAGGCCAAGTAATCCAGACTTTCTCTTGGAGCAGAACGAATTGGTCCAGGCTTTTGCAGGATGGGAGCTTATTCGAAACTTTGAGGGTGAGGTCTCGAGCCCAGAGCGAGCAATAGCAAGATTAATAGCCAGAAAGCAGGCTAAAAAGTGAGTCTAATGAGCAAGGCCAAAATATTACCCTTAAACTTTGGCAGCAGAAGCAAGGCTGTGAAGCGACCGTATGAGTGCGAGATAGTGCGCTGCAAGCGCAAGACGCTGGCTTTGTATATCAAGCAGCAGAAAGTAGTGGTGCGTTGCCCACTGCGAGCAACTAAATCGGAGGTCGAGGAGTTCATTACCTCGAACCACGCGTGGATAGAGGGTCGGCTACTCGAAGAATCTCTGCGCGAGAAGCAGGCATTAAGGGTCGAAAGAGGCGGCAAGATTTTCTATCGGGCCCGCGAGCGCACTATCGTCTTCAAGGAAGGGCGTAAGCGGCGAGTGATGGTAGTTGGCGATGAATTTATTATCCAGGGGCATAAGCTGACCCCAGCCAAAGCGAAGATTCAGGTAGAAGACTTTCTAATCGATAAGGCGAGTGAATATATTTTGCCTAGGGCCCGAGGCTTAGCCCGTCATCTAGGCGTCGAGCACAAGATCACTGAAATTAAGCTTAGAAAGACTAAGTCGAAATGGGGGCATTGCACGTCAACAGGAGTACTGCAGTACAACTGGATGATTATGTTGGCGCCTTACAGCATTATCGATTACATGATCACTCATGAGGTTTGCCACCTGTTGCACATGGATCACTCGCAGCGATTCTGGAATCAGGTTGAGTCCATTTGCCCTGATTGCGACCACTACATCAATTGGCTTAAAGAGCACGAGCACCGACTTTGGTTCTAGCTTATCCCTCTCATTGAAACCCTAGCTTTAAACTCTGGGCCGAAATCTGAGGTCCCACACTCCGTGCCCGAGGCGCTGTCCTCGTTTCTCGAATTTTGTAACGGGCCTATCTGGCTCCGGCCAGTAGTTCTGCGCACCAAGGATGTTTTCTAAACTAGGGTTTGCCTCCAGCACTTGCATCATGTGCTCAGCATAGGCCTGCCAGTCTGTGGCGAAATGAAGCTCCGCCGGCTTGTTTAATTTCTTAAGCAGCAGCTCGATGAATTCCGGCTGCACTAGGCGTCGCTTATTGTGTCGCTTCTTGTGCCAAGGATCGGGGAAAAATAGTAATAGTCTATCAATACAATTGTCGGGCAATCCAATTTCCAAAATTTCTCTGGCGTCATGACAGATCAATTTGATATTGGTGAGTTTGTTTTCGACAATGCCATTGAGGAGCTTGCCGACGCCGGGCTGATGCACTTCAATTCCGAGGAAGTTTTGATCAGGACTTTGCTTCGCCATTTCCAGGAGTGAGTCGCCCATCCCAAAACCAATTTCTACCGTTAGTTTTTGCGGACTTTCAAATAACTTATTTGGGTCGAGAAATTCGTTGTTGAACTCGACGACGTAGCTTTCCCAATAGCTTTCTATTGCCTTACGCTGGGATTCGGTCAACCGCCCGGAGCGAATAACATAGCTGCGTATCGGTCTTTTGTTCTCATCGGGTATTGAATTAGACACTTGGTTGTATCGACTCTTCGATTGATTGGTATTTCAGGTGTAACGTTTAGCTAGGGAATTGTTGTTTTGTGGCGAACCATACTATGAGCGCCCATGCTGTTAGGAAGCAAAGTCCACCCAAAGGGGTGATCGCACCCAGCCACCGTATTCCAGTAATGCTTAGCAGATACAGGCTGCCGGAAAATAAAACAATGCCGGCCATCATCAAGTAGGCGCTGATGCGTAGCAGGTTCGATGCCGGGAAATTTAGCATCATCAAACCGATGCCGAACAGGCCGAGTGCGTGGTACATATGATATTGCACGCCGGTTTGAAATGTATTGAGTAACTCTGGGCTCAGTCTATCGCGCAGCATATGTGCTGCGAATGCACCGATTGATACGGCCAGGAAGCCATTAACTGCGGCTAAGATGATAATAAGTTTGTTCATGGTAGTTCGCGCTCAGTGATGCTATCGGTAACAGGTCAAATTGAAGTCAAAAAAAAGCCGCGAGAGTTCGCGGCTTTTTGCTATTCATTGCTTAGGCTGCCATTTTTATTTTGATCTTATTCATTGCATTTTTTTCGAGTTGGCGAATGCGTTCAGCAGAAATGCCGTAGCGATCAGCTAACTCATGCAGCGTAGCTTTGTTCTCGCTCAACCAGCGGCTGTTCAAGATGTCTTTACTGCGATCATCTAGCTCAGACATGGCCGAGTGGAGACTGTTGTTCGTTACTTCTTCCCACTCATCTTCTTCTACATTGGTAGCCAGATCAGATGCCTGATCCTCTAAGTAGTAAGCTGGTGCTTTGTAGGCTGCTTCATCGTCGCTGTCTGAATCGGCATCGAAGGCGGCGTCATAGGAGGCCATTCGTCCTTCCATCTGCCTAACGACTTTGGCATCAACACCAAGGTCTTGTGCCATTGCTTCGGCTTCTTCGTTGTTCAACCAACCAAGACGCTTCTTAGAGCTGCGCAGATTGAAGAACAGTTTGCGCTGTGCTTTGGTGGTAGCGATTTTGACAATGCGCCAGTTGCGCAGGATGTATTCATGCATCTCTGCTTTGATCCAATGTACGGCGAAGGAAACGAGGCGAACACCCACTTCTGGATTGAATCGCTTAACAGCCTTCATCAGGCCAACGTTACCTTCTTGGATCAGGTCGGCCTGAGATAGGCCATAACCGGAAAATGTTTTGGACATGTGCACGACAAAGCGCAGGTGTGCGAGAACCAATTGTCTGGCCGCATCCACGTTATCTTCGTAGTAATACTGCTTGGCAAGTTCAAGCTCTTGCTCAGGCGTCAGCATAGCGATGCTATTCACCGAAGCGATATAAGCAGTTAAATCCTGACCCGGCGTTGTGGGGTCGAAAACTTGTAAACTGTTAGCTGTGCTCATTTGTGTTCACTCTTTCCTGAATAATTCGGAATCTATGATGGATTACGGACTAATGGACCTATTTTAGCATTCAAACTTTCTCTCCGCCAATAATACCTTTTTTCTAAACGCCCGCGCTTACGGAGTCTCGCGGAGGTTTCAGCGCTAATTTTCTAAGGGCCGACCCAATAGTTTCGAAAAGCGTGGACTTAGAGTTGAACCTAAAGGGGGAAGCCTAACTTCTACATGGAGCTGTATTCGCCCATTTCAAGAGCGACAAACAAGAAATTGCTGTATTGCTAGGAGGTTTAGGGGTTGATAGCGCGAATATGGCGCAGACTAGCCATGAGTGCTGCCGTCCAGCCAATGGCGGCGCCGGCGACGATTATGAGCAAGGAGCTCATTAATCCGAAGCCACGTAATTGAAAGTCGCTTTCGTACAACCGCATTAATACTTCTAAGTTCGAATTAAAAGTAGCTAAAACAATGCCTTGAAGCAGAGTAGCCAAAATTCCGCCGCCCAGCCCGTAAAGGAGGCCGGTATATAGAAAAGGTCTAGCGGCATACATATCGCCGCCACCTACCAATTTAATCACTAGTATCTCGGCCTTACGGTTCTCTATTGCCAATTTTATTGTGTTGCCCACCACAAAGAATAGTCCAAGAATGACGATTACTGCGAGCACACTGCCTATAGCGCTGACCAGATTTGATATCGCCGCCAATCTTTGCAGCCAGAGGCTGTCAATCTGAACCACATCGACCTGGGATAGTTCTTGTAGCTGCCTTGCAAGCTCATCGACAGCTGAAGATGAAACATCCGATGGAGTAAGGACAATCGCGCCTGGCAGTGGGTTGGCAGTCATCTCGATAAGTAAGTCTTCCAAACCACTTGACGCGCCAAACTCATCTAATGCTTGAGAGGGCGAGATATAGTATGCGTCCTCAATATCGTTCCTAGTTAGTAAGTCATCACTAAGTTCTTGTCCGTCAGCCTCCGAAACATTATCTTGAAGATAGAGAGTTACCTGGGCGCTGTTTTGAAAACCGGCGAGAAGGCTAGCCAGATTGCTGTTTAGGCCAAACAGAAGTGCAGGCAGCAGCAGAGCCACAGCGACTACAAAGAGCGTAACCAGACTAGATGCCGGCGTTTGCAGGAGACGGCCAGCACTGTGTGTTGCGATGCGTCGATGGAGTTTAACTAGATCTACGAATGACTCGGACTGTTCCGCGCGTGTATTGCGCTTCACTCGGGGTTGATTTGGATTGTCATTGCGGCGCTTAGTGGCACTCATGCCTGTGGCCTGGGTTTCTGGTCCGCCAAGAGCTTTCCGCCTTCGAGGACTATTGTTCTGCAGTTCAAGCGTTCTATGAGTGCGGCATCATGACTGGCAACCAATAGACACACACCGACGCTCTGAAACTGTTGGAAGACCTTCATTACCTCTGCTGATAGTCCTGGGTCCAGATTTCCAGTGGGTTCGTCGGCCAGAATAATGCTAGGCCTGTTAACAACCGCGCGCGCGATTCCCACGCGTTGCTGCTCTCCCCCCGAGAGAGCCTCGGGAAAGCTTTTTTCTTTGTTCAGCAGGCCAACTT
>CALKDE010000390.1 GCA_938082955.1 uncultured Pseudomonadales bacterium | reverse complement strand
ACCCTGATCTTGATGCATGCCTATCCAGCCTTCATTTTTTGCGAAGTCGGTAATCCAGTGCAGCACTGTCTCAAGCACACCCAGCCAGATATTGCCGGTGATCATATAGACTATGCCGCCATGAACCAACGCATGGGCAGTGAGCCAGTAGTACCAGACAGGAAACAGACTGTGTTCTTTAGTGTGAATTTTATCGTTGCGATTTTTACCGTAGCCCATCGCGTCAGGTTGCAGTACAAAGTCTGCAATGGCGTGGCCGAAAAGCAACATGAAAATATTTTCAAAGAACAGCATTTACCACCTCGATCTACGCACTTATAAATAAGCAACTAAGCCGACAGCCTGAATTGGCAATACCTGATAATAAGCTTATTCGCGGTCAAGCAAACCGTTCGATGGCCAATGTGTTAGCTGATTCACACTATAGCTTCGCTGATCCTGATAAATTCACCTCTAAGGGCTTGTTATTTCCCTAAAGTTCTGAAATTTAATAGGTTTGTAAAAATAACGCCACTGTAGATAACAGAATTAAGTACCCCAATGTGCGGGAAGCTGACAAAATTTGACAATTTGTACGCTTGGATAAACCGTTTTGGGGGTCGCTAGAACGTTATGAATAGCCAAACCAATAGTAGAACGGCTCATGATCAAAGCGCGAGGTTTACAAAGTAGGGTTCTAAAAGAGCGGGGTTTACAACAACACGGTTAGGCATTCGCCGTCGACAGACGAACAGGGCAGTGCGGCTATTGCTAATGGTAGTGACATGTTTTCTGTCTCAGGATCCTTTTTCCACTACGGCGCTAACTGTAGAAACTATCTCGCCTTCACCGAGGCGTGAAGTAATAGTTGCTCCTACTTTTACATCGTCAGTGCTTCGAATCACTTTGGAGGTGCTATCAATAGTGATGCTATACCCTCTGGCGAGTGTGTTGAGTGGGCTGACAGAATTTAAGCTGCGGCTTAGTGTCTGCAGGCTCGATCGGCGCAAGGCTAATACTGAGCGCAGCGACTGATCTAATCTGCCGCGACCCGCAGTTAGGCGTATTTGATTGCGCTCAAGCAACTGTTTCGGTGAATTCGCCGAGAGGGTGCGTTGCATCTGCGTGAGTTCTGTTCTTTGCGCTGCGATATTACTGCTCACGGCTCTACGCAGGCGAATATCGAGTCGATCCAGGTTTTGCGCCTGTTCCTGCAGGCGACGATCAGGATGTTTTAGCTGCTTCGCTATCCAAGTTAGCTGTTGCCGACCCTGCTTGATCGCCAAGCTAATAGAGCTTTTGAATTGCGCGCTAGTGGAAAACAGCAGATCAAAATAATCCTCTTGATTGGGGCTTAGTAGTTCGGCGGCGGCGGAAGGCGTGGGCGCTCTTAGATCCGCGACAAAGTCAGCAATGGTGAAATCTACTTCGTGACCGACGGCACTGCAGATTGGCAGCTCACTAGCTGAAATCGCTCGAGCTAGAGGTTCCTCGTTGAACGCCTGTAAGTCTTCTAGGGAACCGCCGCCACGACCGACAATCAATGCCTGTAGCCCTAATTTTTCGGCGAGCGCGTTTGCCCGTTCGATGGCATTCACAATTTCATTGGCGGCAGCTGCACCTTGAACGACGACAGGGAGCAGGGTGATTCTAGTTGCCGGGAATCGCCTTGCGAAAACACTAAGTATGTCTTGCACCGCTGCGCCTGTTGCAGAGGTAATTACGCCAATGTGTTGATAGTGACTTTGCATCTGCTGCTTGTTTTCGTCGGCGAAAAGACCTTCGTCGTGCAACTTGCGCTTCAGTTGCTCGAAGGCGCGCTGTAAGGCGCCATCGCCAGCTTCCTCCATGCCATCGAGGATGAGCTGATAATCGCCGCGGCCTTCATAGATGCTAAGGCGGCCACGCACAATGATTTGCTTGCCGTTCTCCGGCTTGAATCGAACCATGCGATTGCGATTTACAAACATCGCACAACGAATCTGTGAGGACTTGTCTTTAAGTGTCAGGTACCAGTGCCCGGAGGATGGCACGGCAAGATTTGAGATTTCACCCTCGACGATGACGGCAGGGAAATTACTTTCCAGCAAGGAACGAGCCATACTATTGAGGCCGCTCACGGAGAGTATATTTTCAGCGTGGTTTTTGTCGTAGGGATTTTTGTTGCGTTGAGAGTAAGGCATAGGCCAATACTACCCCAGCGGAATTGGATTCGATAGCTGTGCGCAGGCTGAACGGATCGGCACAGTCATAAAGGTGTACTAGGGATTTAGGGCAGAGGATGACTTTGGTTTCTAACTCTTCACTTTCGATCGATATCGGACACTTATTGGCTTGCTCAGCTAAGTGTCCGGCTTGAGCGTACGAGAACGTAACGGCTACTAGCGCAGCAGAGATTGATTGTGATTTCTTCATGAGAGCCTCTTTTTTCCAATTGTAGAAAGCGTGGAAATAATAAGAGCTGGCGGTTAGTTTGTGCTGACCTAAACCAATTTCACGGCACTGTACCGCTTGGAATAGTGGCTTTCTACTCTAATCAGGTGAGCTGTGGCGGTGAAGCTATTGTCGAATCAAGCAGCTTTTTTGGAAAGTATCGCAGTTACAGTCACGTTCGCGCTGACATTTGCTGCGGTAATAAACATATCTACAATTAGGTCTACGGCGATAAGGATGCCAATACCTTGTACTGGCAATCCGAGAGAAATGTAGACCGGCGCCATAATGAGCAAGCCGCCGCTGGGAATTGCAGGGGAATAGAAGCTAAATAACCCTATTGCTGCGGCGATAATAAATAGCTCATAATTTGTCAGATCAATTCCATACAGACTCGCGACAAAATAGGTGCCGGCTGTTCTGGCTATCGGTGAGGCGAATTTAAAAAGCGTTACCGCGATTGGCAATACTACTCCCGACACTTTGTTGGAGATGCCGAGGGTTTCGGTCGCTGTGAAACAGGCGGGCAGGGCGGCAAGTGAAGAGCGTGTGCTGAAACCGATAATCTGCGCCGGGGCTAACGCGCGCGCAAAATCGCGCAGCTTAATCTTGCCTATATAGACGGCGAGCGGATATAGCGCCAGGGTAAAGGCGGTGATTAGCGCGCACACAATGACAATGAACGAAGCCAAAACGCTAATCGCAGAAACACCGAGTGTCGCAGCAAGTGGAAATACCAGTGCAAAAATGCCGATGGGAGCGAGCCTCATTATCCAAGCTATTAACACGAACATTGTTTCTTTGATGGCAGAGAAGAAGCCCACTAGATGAGTTCGCTGCTCGGCTTTAATCGTTAACAATGCCATTGAAAATAGGCCCGTAAAGACCATGAGTGGTAGCACTGCATTGTCGGCAGCTGCCCGGACGGGGTTGATCGGTATGAGTGCAACCAGCCAGTCGCGAAAGGGGGGTAATTCACTACTGCCTATATTTTCCGTAGCTGTGCTCTCTAGCAGTGTGCGACTTGCCTCGGGATCGATGCTCAACATCGCAATGAGCGGCGGGGCGACTAGGAAGCAGAAGAGGCTGGAAGCAACTATCATGGATATGAACCAGGCCATGGCCTTGCCGCCGAGCTGTGCGACTATGCCAGTATTTCCTTGTCCGGCTATGGCGGTAATCATGAGTGCCATTAAGAGCGGTATCACAGTCATGCGAATGGCATTTACCCACAGCGTTCCTATGGGCTCTATCATCGATGGCAACTTTGATGCCGAGCTAGCATCGAGAAGTGAAAAACCAATACCGCCTAGTAGACCAAGCGCGAGTCCAAGAAGTATGCGGGCGGAGGAGCTCATGGCTGTTTCTCTTGGGTCATTTGGCTTGTGTAGGAATCATGCAAAGTACTGCGTTCTGAGCACGTGCAATCAACAACATAGCATTCGACTTGACGCTAAGCAATTTCCAGCGAAGCGCTATGATTGCAGCGGTTCCGGCACTTTGATACCTTCTATTGTCAAGATAAGCTATTCCCTAGAATAGCCACAGTATTAGGATAAGACATGAGCAAAAATACCGACAAGGGTAGTAGTTACAACAAAAAAGGTCGGGTGGCAAAACCGCTTAGTCGGCGTACCGTGTTTAAAATGGGTTTGGCGACTGGAATCGCGGTGCCCATGTCGGCGTTAGGGCAGTCACCCAATCGCCTTAGGCCGCAACCTGGGGATCAGCTGGTGTTTGAGGAAGGACCCAATCAAGATGCCTTGGTACGACCAGAACTACTTGAGTTGGAGAAGAGGCCCTTGTCTGCGCTGGCTCGTGACCCGGCGACGCAAGTGCTGCGAGACGGTTCTAGGCTGAATCGTATTATGATCATGCGTATCGACCCTGAATTGATGAGTGCGCGCTATCAAGCGAATGTGGCCGAGGGTGTAATAGCGTATTCTGCTGTGTGTACGCACACCGGCTGCGATGTGACTAACTGGGATGAGGGGCAGTTACGCATGGCCTGCCCCTGTCACGAATCTCAATTCGACATTTACGATGGTGCTAAAGTGGTAGGCGGTCCAGCGCCTAGACCTCTTGCCATGTTGCCGCTCGAGGTGGTTGATGGCATCGTATTGGTTGCCGCCGGCTTTCGAGGCCGAGTTGGATTTACTCAGCAATTTTAATCGATACTAGTTTTATGCCAATTCTGGCACGCTGTAGTTAGAAGAAACAGTTAGAAGAAACAGTTTGAAGAAAAAATAAGAGGTTTAAGCATAATGATTCGCTCCAGTATTTTTCTATGTTGTTCGCTAGTCTCCACTCTCCTATTTGCACAGGATCTGCCACCTTACAATCCTGTCACTGCAGAGCGCCTTCTCAACCCCGAGGAGAGCAATTGGTTAATGTACCGTGGCAGCTACGATTCTCATGGCTTCAGTAATCTTGACCAAATCAATACCGACAATGTCGATGGCCTTGTCCCGGTATGGAGTTTTTCCACCGGGCTAAGAGAAGGGCATCAGGCGCCGCCTATCGTGAACGACGGTTACATGTACGTGACGACGCCACAAAATCATATCCTTGCTATCAACGCGCGCACCGGGGATCTAATTTGGCGCTATGTCCGTTACCTACCTGATGATTTGCAACAGTTCCATCCGACGAATCGTGGAGTGGCCCTCTACGGCGATCGTGTTTACATGGCAACGGTAGATTCATTTTTAGTTTCGCTTGACGCATTAACTGGCGAGCTAATCTGGGAGGTTGCCGTCGAGGATTACTATAACGGCTATTATATGACCATGGCTCCACTCATAGCTGATGGCAAAGTTATGGTGGGAGTGTCCGGCGGAGAACTCGGCATTCGTGGTTTTATTGCTGCCTACGATGTAATGACTGGCGAAGAGGCGTGGAAGACGTACACGATTCCCGCTCCTGGCGAACCAGGTTCAGAATCTTGGCCGGGAGATACCTGGCAGACTGGCGGTGTGCCGGTGTGGCTAACGGGTTCCTTCGATCCCGAATTAAACCTCGCCTACTGGGGTACTGGTAATGGAGGCCCTTGGATGGGCGATACGCGCCCGGGCGACAACCTCTATTCTTCTTCTGTTATCGCTTTGGACGTTACGACGGGCGAGCTCAAGAATCACCATCAATACCACTGGAACGACTCATGGGACTGGGATGAGGTCTCCGCGCCAATACTAATCGACTTCGAGCGCGATGGTCGTAGCGTAAACGGCATGGTTCATGCGGGCCGCAATGGCTATCTTTGGTATCTCGAGCGCGAAGCCGATGCGATTAACTTCGTCGACGCAAACCCCTATGTCTATCAAGACGTGTTTACCAGCATCGATCCGGTTACCGGGCGACCCGAATACGATATGACTAAGAAGCCGGGTACCGGCTATGAGGCGAGTTTCTGCCCATCGCTTTGGGGTGGAAAGGATTGGCCTCCTGCGGCGTTCGATCCAGAGTCGCGGTTGATGTTCATTCCTGCGAACGACAATGTCTGCTCCACCATGGTCGGAGAAGAGATTCAATACAGTCCCGGTCGATCATATATGGGGCGTGGCACTTCCGAGAATGGCGGCTTTTTTGTGCGACCTGGCACGGATCACATTGGTGAGCTACAAGCCTGGAACGTAGATACTGGTGAACGTGCATGGACCACGACATTCGAAAGTCAAAATTGGGGCCCAGTGTTGGCTACTGCGGGCGATCTCGTATTCATGGGTGGCACTAACGATCGCTACTTTCGCGCCTTCGACTCGAGGACGGGTGAGATTCTGTGGAAGCAACGCACAAATTCCGGTATCACCGGAGTGCCGGTTACCTATACCTTAGATGGCAAACAATATGTCGCCGTTCAGTCTGGGTGGGGGGTTGATGCACAGCGTGAACAGAACTTGCTCAATATGGCGAAGGGTGAAAGCCACTATGTACCTCAAGGTGGTGTAATTTGGGTGTTCGCACTACCTGATTAAGACTGAGAAATGCCGCGCTGCGCAGTAAACAGTGCGGTTGTTACAAAGTAATCTACCTCGACCAAGAATAAGGGCAATGAAGATGAACAACCTAAACGCAATTGAACATCTAGTCGAAAAATTCGAGCAGAAAAAGATGACGCGAAGAGAGTTGGTTGCTTCCCTGCTTGTTGCTACCACTGCATCGGCAGTGCCTTGCGCCTCAGCACAGACGGCGGCACCTGTGGCCATCGGCAGATCGATGAATCACGTCTCGCTCTCAGTAAATGATGTGAACCGTTCAGCGGATTTCTACAACAGTGTGCTAGGTATGGAAATTATCTCACGGCCTGCCAACGGTGGTTTGAATATGGGCCTAGGCAGCGAAAGTTTTCTGGGTCTGTACAACCTTCCTAATCCAGGAGGCATGCATCACATGTGTATTGGTGTGGATGACTACAACCCTGATGCCCTTGCAGAGAAATTACAGGATCATGGCATCGATGCGGATGTTAATCGCGATGCGGCGAACCGAACCAGTGGAGGCGATCAGCTGTATTTTACTGATCCAGATGGTATTCGTGTTCAGTTAGCGCAACACGGCTACTTGGGATAACGCAGCTTCTAGCGTAGTTTTTTAATCTACTGTCTAAGCTCAGGCGTTAGTAGTCCGGGGCCACTAGCCATTTTTGCTCGATAGCCAAGGGCGCGCTAAGCGTCTTTAGGAAATCCACGAGCTGAATTTTCTCTACTGTGCGTAAGCCAAGAGGCTTCGCTTCGTTATGACTAAGCATGGAGCTTGGTGGTTTGTTGTAGTGATTCACTACCTGTGCAAGATCCGTCATCTGCCCGCCATGCATATAGGGTGCTGTCACAGAGATGTTTCGAAGGGTGGGTGTTTTCAACGCGCCGACTAAATCGTTAGCATCGCGCGCAAAACGTAGCTCTGTACATTCCTCAGCGGCGGCATCGCTGAACTCGCCTAGACAATTAAAAGAATCCTCTTGAGAGATTCGTACTCCATCGTATCGACCCATGGATGGCATTTGGCGGCCTACCGCCAGCACACCTGTGTTATGAAATTCATGATTGGTGAACAACGGCCCATTGTGACAAGTTACGCACTGGCCTTTTCCGATGAATAACTTTAGGCCGGATTTTTCTGAATTGTTTAGAGTGTTGTCTTCATCGGAGCCGGCGACTACTGCTGTGGCGTAGTCATCGAAGCGGGTGCGACCCGGGAGTATCTTGCGCTCAAAGGCAGCAATTGCCTTGCCTAAGTTAGCAAAGAATCGAGATATGTCTGTCTGTGTTTCTGGCTTGAGCGCATTCCAGCTTGCCTGCTGCTGCGCATCACCGTCTGGCGAGCCAGATTCTGGCAACATCGCGGGCAGGCTCAAAGCCCCAAATACCTCTTCATACATGCCTCGATAGACGGCATCGTTGGAAATGAGGCGGAGTAGCTGCACCCGATCGGTTGCTTGCTCATGCTTTGCTTCCAACGGCGCAAGAGCCTGTGCCCACTGGCTATCTTTCCTTCCGTCCCAATAGAACCACGGGCTATAGGCGAGCCCAACTAGGCTGGGCGTATGCATCGGCCCGATACCGACGCCAACGGCGAGGGCTAGTCCATCGGTAAACATTAGCTCAGGTTTGTGGCAGGTCGCGCAGGCAACCTGTGCATTGCTGCTAAGACGAGTATCGAAGTAGAGGCGATGACCAAATTCTGCTGCTGCAGGATCCTCAGCTACTAGATTACTAGGATCAAGCGGCAGCGGTGGAAGGGAATCCAAAGAAAGTGAGGCGATTAATCTGAGTTCTTCCTCGCTCCAATCCGGTACCCCAGGAATAGACAAGTAGTTCCAGCCAACGGCAAAGATCAGGGCGATACTAGCGAATAGCGGCAGCAGCAGATCTTTCTTCATTGCAGGTCAAAATCGATAATAGCCGTGTCGTCAACGCCAGCATATTGAAACTCAATCTGCAGTTCCCAG
>CALKDE010000389.1 GCA_938082955.1 uncultured Pseudomonadales bacterium | reverse complement strand
TTTTGGATCAAGCTGTGCAGCGTTATAACAATGGTCTTGTGTTCGCCTCTGAAGACGTAGCGATGGTGGCACTGGCAAGCTGGCTGATGGGTAATTTTCATGATGCGAATAGCCTCTTCAACGAGGCAACGCGCGCAAACCCTAACAATTTAGAAGCTCACTCCCTTTGGGGCGATCTCTTTTTAGAGAAATACAATGCCTCCGATGCTGAGCGCTCCTATCAGGAAGCTATAGATATTAATGGCCGCTATGTACCTGCTCTTGTGGGGATGGCGAATGTAGTTGGTGACGAGCGGGCATTGCAACGTGCACTGGCGATAAATCCTAATTCGATTCCAGCGATGGAAACCTATGGCCAATTGTTGATGGTCAATGGGAGAGAAGAGGAGGCGCAGGACTATTTTGACCGGGTACTTGCTCTCAACCCGGAGTCGTTGAAAACACTTAGCGTGCTGGCCTCACAGGCGGCATTAGAAGAACGCAGCGCGGACTACCAGGGTTATCTTGCGCAGGTTGAATCCTTCAGCCCAAATAATCCGATCTTTCTAGGCAATGTTGCTGACAGCTTCGGTAATAATTATCTATTCGATGAGGCGGTGGAGTTCGCTCGTGCGGCAATTGCAGCAGATCCTCAGTATTGGCAGGGATACACTGTGCTAGGAAGTAATCTAATTCGTCTGGGCGAAGAGGAAGAAGGCAAGACCAATCTCGAGATAGGCTACGAGAACGATCCCTTCAATGTGATGACCTCAAATATGCTAAAGGTCTTCGATACGTTGGAAACTTATGCGACCCTTGAGAGCGAGCACTTCAAGGTGCACATGAGCGAGAACGATGCTGATGTACTTTGGCCCTATCTTGAGCCTCTGCTAGAAGAAAGCTGGGTCACGTTGACGGCGAAATATGGCTTCGAACCCGAAGGGCCTATCCTGATCGAGGTGTTCGAAAAATCTGAAGATTTTTCTGTGCGCTCGGTGGGACTCCCCGACATCGGTCCGCTGGTGGGAATCTGCTTCGGTAAGGTGATAACACTGATCTCGCCCGATACGCTTGCTGCAAATTGGCAGGAAATCGTCTGGCATGAGTTCATGCATGTAATCACCTTGCAGATGACAGGCAATAGGATGCCCCGTTGGCTCTCCGAGGGGATTTCAGTCTATGAAGAACGTGAAGGCAGGCCTTATTGGGGCCGAAGCCAGGGGCTGGATCTTGTACGCGCCTCAGAACAAGACAAGTTGTTGCATGTAGCTGATCTGAATTCCGGATTCTCCGGCGCACAAAACAGTGCCGATTTGGGCTTCGCCTATTTTCAGGCCTATTTGGTGGTTGATTTCATAGCCGATGAGTACGGGTTTGAGAAGCTGGTTGAGCTGGTTGACCAGTATGCCTTTATAAAAGAAGAAGAAGAGCGGTTTGATGAAGTTTTCGGTCAAAATTTAGGGCAATTCGATGCTGCTTTCAGAGGCTGGATCGATCGTCGTGTCGCCGAGATTAACGTCTATGTCCATAGCGAAGATCTGCCCGATGAAGGCGATGGACACGGTCATGGCGTGCGTGAAAACTCAAGCGCGATACTCGCCGAACTCTACAATAACGTATCGCTGAAGCAACATATGCGCGCCCGAATTGAAGAAAATGATCGCGACTTCCAAGCCTACTTACAGCTGGGCATCGTTTTGTTTAAGGAAGAGAGTTTCTTTGAGGCGAAGCAGTATCTGAATCAGGCGTATGAACTCTTGCCATCCTATACCGGCTACCCGAGTCCTCCTCTGGTGCTATCGCAGATTTATGAGCAGGAAGGCAACCGCGAGGCACAACTACAACAATTGGAATTACTCCTGCAGAATCTCCAACACGACTACGCTTCAGCAATCATCTTGGCCGAGGCGGCCTTAGAGGAAAGTAACTTCGAGCGTGCCGAGTACTATATCGACCGTGCGATCCAGGTAGATCCGTACAGAACTGACGTGCATCAGTTGAAGGCTAGTTACGCTGAAACAATTGGTGACAGCCAACTGGCGGTTACTGAATACGAAGTGCTACTGAAACTTGAGATCAATGACCCAGCAGAAGCACAGACGAATTTGGCGCAGGCCTATTTAAATAATGGGCAGGCTCTTCAGGCGAAGGAAAATATCTTGAGAGCGCTGGAAACGGCACCTAGCTATCAGCGCGCGCAGAGAATATTGCTGCAATCAATCGATGGAGACTCGGATTAAATTGACGATTCTCAAAAATTTCTTGTTGCTTGTTTCCACATTCTTGCTGTTTGTCAGCACGACTGTGGTTGCGCAGGTTTTTCAGTTCGACAATGAGGGTGACTCTGAAATCTACGGAAATGAGATTACCGATTTTCAGTGGATAAGAGGGCAGTACACGAACCATGCCGGCGGAAGTAGAGGTTTTGGCAGGCGTGGTGGCGGCTGGTGGGATACGGATTATCCAGACTCGGATGAGAATTTTTTACGCGGTGTGCAGCGTTACACCAATATCGATACCAACCCACGCAACCATGAATTTATTGCGCTAACCGACCCTAGCCTATTCGAAAATATATTTCTCTATATGAACTGGAAACGAGTGCCAATTGGCTCATCCTCTAGCGGGCCGAACTTCTCTCCCGCGGAAATTGAAGCGCTTCGGGAGTTCATGTTTCGTGGCGGCTTCGTCATGGTAGATGACTTCTGGGGACAGCCGCATCTCGATGACATGTTTGCGGAGATGGGTAAAATATTTCCCGAACGTGAAATCATAAAGTTGAACAATACTCATGAAATATTCCATGTGTTCTTCGACATCGATGAGGTAGCTCAGGTTCCTGGCCGTATGGTGACATGGGACTTTGGAGGGTTCATGAAACTTGATGATCCCAGCTACCCGCCCGAGGTATATGCGATTCTAGACGACGATGGCCGTGTCATGATGGTGGCAAATTACAATACGGATTTGGGTGATGGCTGGGAGCATACTTTTTATAAGGGCTACCCTACAAAGGCGACGAACGATGCTTATAAAATTGGGATTAACTTTTTGATGTATGCGTTCAGTCATTAGTTTTGAGACGAGTTCACTACATCAGTGCAGCACACAGAAAAATTGAGAAAACCGGAAGATAGGGATTAGACATGACAGACATTGAAGAAGTAGCTACAGACGCGGTCGAGGACGAGGCTATCGAAAGCCCGGATGACCTTACGCTCGTTAAGAAGATGCAGGATGGTCGCGATCAGATCGTCACCGAGATCAAGAAAGTTATCATCGGTCAGGATGATATTATTGATGAGCTGTTGATTGCTCTGTTCTCAGGTGGTCACTGTCTAATTACCGGTGTTCCCGGGTTGGCGAAGACGTTGCTGATCAAGACCGTCGCCGATATCCTACAAGTCGACTTTAGCCGAATTCAGTTTACGCCCGATTTGATGCCGGCAGACGTAGTTGGTTCTGAGATCGTTGAGGAAAAAGATGGGAATCGGGTTCTTAAGTTTGTCAAAGGGCCGATTTTTACCAATATCCTACTTGCGGATGAGATCAATAGAACACCGCCGAAGACGCAGTCATCCCTGTTAGAAGCAATGGAAGAGAGACAAGTAACTGCAGCGGGAGTGACCTACCCGATGACGGCGCCTTTCTTCGTGCTGGCTACGCAAAATCCGATCGAGCTTGAAGGTACTTACCCGTTGCCAGAAGCGCAACTCGACCGTTTCATGTTCAAGATTGAGCTTGGCTATCTAACCGAAGATGAAGAGGTTGAAGTAGTGCGCAGCACCACGCAGACCAATAACACAACTTTATCGCACCCCCTCAGTGGAGAGGATATTCTGGAATTCCAACGTATCGCTCGACAGGTGCCTGCGGCTGAGGCGGTGATTCAGTATGCGGTTAGGCTAGTGCATGCATCACGACCGCAGACTGAAAGTAGTCCGCAGTTTATTAAAGACTGGGTGAGCTGGGGAGCGGGTATTCGAGCTTCTCAGAATCTGATCCTAGCGGGAAAGGTGCGTGCTCTTTTAATGGGCCGTTACAACGTCTCCTATGGGGATGTGCGCGCACTCGCGCCTTCGATATTGCGACATAGGGTCTTGCTGAACTTTCATGCTGAAGCGGAGCGCATTACTACCGATCATGTTATTCAGCGTTTGCTTGAAGACGTGCCCGAGCCGACTTCGGAGCTATAGTTTGATGCCCAATACCAATAACGCCGATTTGTACATAACAGAGTAAGAGTTTTAATGTCAGAATCGTTAAATTTTCTCGACCCTACCGTCCTCGTTGGTCTCGCCAACCTCGAGCTGCGTGCGCGTGTGGTTGTGGAAGGGTTTCTTTCCGGCTTGCACAAAAGTCCACACAGGGGCTTTAGCGTTGAGTTTAATGATTATCGTCATTACCAGCGTGGCGATGATATGCGGCACATAGATTGGAAGTTATACGCGAGAAGCGAAAAATTTTATATCAAGCAGTATGAGGATGAGACCAATGTTCGCTGTATGGTCGTGTTGGATACCAGCGCTTCGATGTCATACTCATCCGGCGGCACGAGTAAGATGGACTATGGCATCACTCTAGCTTCGGCGCTGGCCTATTTCATAAATAGACAGCGCGACGCAGTAGGCTTGATCACCTTCGATGAGAAGGTTAATGAGTACCTCCCTGCGAAGTGTCGACAGCCACATCTCATGCGCATATTACGGACTCTTGCGCAGATCAAGCCGGGCAAGAAAACAGATGCGGTTAAACCGTTGACTGACCTTGCCGCTTCGCTCAACAAGAAGAGCATGGTGGTCTTGATAACTGACATGCTCGACGACGAAGAACGTATCATAAAGACCCTGCAGACTTTACGTGGCATGGGGAACGACGTGATCGTATTTCATGTAATGGATGATGCTGAGCTGAATTTTACTTTCAACGAGGCCTCGGAGTTCGTTGATATGGAAAGTAATGAGACGTTTATTACTACACCTGCAGCGATTCGCAAAGCCTATCTCGAGAACCTGAATGAGTTTCTGTCGTTCTGTAAGAAACGGTGCCAGAGTAGTGGCGTAGACTACTGCCTTCTAAACACTTCAGAACCTCTAGATGCGGCCCTGTCATCCTATATGAGCAAAAGAGCGAAGAGCTTCTAGATGGTATTTTTAACTCCCTTATTCTTGCTTGGCTTGCTAGCGGCGCTTATTCCAATAGCGATTCATCTCATTCGCAAGGAAAAGCCACCTAAGGTGATGTTCAGTACTATTCGATTTCTGAAGAAAACTTCTAAGAAGCTCATACTATTTCAACATATTCAGCAGTGGCTGCTGCTGTTGCTAAGATCTGCGGTTATCGCCCTATTAGTTTTCGCCTTCGCTAGGCCGCTTTTCGATTCGACCGTGGCACGATTGTTAGACGCCGACCCCATGTCAGCGGTGATCATGCTCGACGTTTCGATGAGCATGCGCTACGAAGACAATTTTGAGCAGGCTAAGCAGGAGGCCCTTGAAATTCTAGACGGGATGACGTCGGGCGACGAGGTAGCATTAATAAGCTTCTCGAATGCCGCCGCCGTAGTTCGCGAGTTAAGCACTGATATTGACAGTGTTAGATCGCTTATAAATAGTCTAGATGAGCCTGGCTATGGAACGACACGCTACATGCCAAATTTGCGTCTAGCTGATCAGTTGCTTGAAACTTCCCGCTATGAGAACCGTGCAATTTATCTGATAAGCGATTTTCAGGATGTCGGTATGGATAACTCGGAAGAGGATTGGAAGCTGGCCCCTGGCACAGCCTTTAATGGTATTGATGTGGCGGCTATTGAGAGCAGCAATCTTGCGCTTACTGACGTGAGGTCACCTGAGCAGTTGTTGGAGGATGCGGCTGAACAACAGATTCTCGCTAGAGTCCGCTCCACAGGCACTCTTTATTTAGAGCAGGGCGATGTTAGTCTCTACGTCGATGGTGACATGATTGAGACAGTTCAAATAGATCTAGCGGATCGCTCCGAGCAGGTTGTTACCTTCACCGCCAGTTTTGATGCGCAGGGTACGCACAATGGCGAGGTGCGCGTGACTGGCGACAATTTCGTAGTCGATAACTCTTATTTTTTTACTGTCGATGTGCGGCCTAAGATTCGCGTTCTGTTGGTTAACGGTGAAGCATCGGACGATTGGTTTGATGATGAAGGGCACTGGTTTGGTCTTGCAGTAAGCAGTGCCGCTCAATCACCTTTCTTATTGCAGACTATCGAGCCGGCCGAACTTAGCTCTGCTTCGCTCAGACAGAATGATGTTGCCGTATTACTAAACGTAGGTGACTTAAGTGCCGGCCAGGCAGCTGCTATCGAAAACTATGTGCGTGAAGGTGGGAGTCTGCTTTTGGCACCCGCGGATAAGGTGACGCCGGAAGTATTCAATCGTCAGTTTGCTGAAATTACGCCGGCAATGATTCAAAGCAGAGGACAATTAGGACTTGATGACTATCTCGTGATCGCTGACTTCGACCGTCGTCATCCTATTTTGAGCCCGCTAAGTAGTGATTGGTCTGCGCGGTTTCAGAATCACTGGTCGTTGTTGCCAAACGAAGCGGCAGACGTGTTGATGCAGTTCGATAATACGGAGCCCGCACTTTTGGAGCGGAGCGTAGGAGAGGGCAATGTCATCTTATTTGCCTCTTCGCTAGATTTAGAGTGGAATAATTTAGCGCTGCAAGGATTGTTCCTTCCGTTCGTACATGAAACTCTCAGACACCTGGTACAACAGAATCCCAAGCAGCGTGCGTATCAGGTTGGAGATAGTCTGGACTTAGATCCCTCAGGCACAGCGCAGGTAATCGAAGCCGTTGATGCGGTCGGCAACACTATCCAATTCGAGAATGACAATTTCGTCACAACAGCGACAACGCCTGGCATGATTAACGCGAGGGTCGATGGGAATCCAGTCAACTTTGCTGTTAATGGAATTCCTGAAGAATCAAATTTCAATCGTGCGCCGGTCGCAAACTTGTATGATCAGATAATCAATCCAGATACGGAACCTAATCAATCGCGGGAAGTTAGGACTGCACAGCTGATAGAAGAATTGGAGCGACCGCAGAGAGTCTGGTGGTGGATATTGTGTTTAACAATGCTGCTTATTCTCACTGAGGCCTTCGTTGCCAACCGTACCTATCGGTAGTCAAAAAGCCTTTCGATATTTGTGGGTCAAGTTTTAACTTATTGATATTTAATAGATTAAAATCTATTGCTGTCACATAAATTTCATAACCCTGTAAAATTAGTTCCGATTCTGATTGAATAATCATTTTTTTTGCGCCATATTTAAACCATTAATGGCGCAGGAATATGACTAGATTAGACGAACTAAAATCAGCTAATTATCCCCTAGACCCTCAGTTAGTAGTATCTCAACTACTAACGATGCTTCTCGTTATGTTCAGTATCACGCTCCTGTCTTCTAACAGCTTTGCGCAGGGCTTGCCTCTCAATCTTACTAATGATTTGGTGCCTGCTATCGATCCGGCTTCACGAGCAACTATGACTCTGGAGTCTGACTTCGGTGCCTATGATCAGCGTCAGATCGAGACGCTGGGGGATTTAGGCCGGCTGAGTCAGTCTGTGGGCGAACACCAGCAGGCGTTGGTGCTTTTTAAGCAAGCTTTACATGTCGCTAGAGTCAATCAAGGTCTGTATCACGAAACTCAGATTTCAATCGTAGACGACATCATCTCCGCCGAAATTTCTCTGCAAAATTGGGAGGAGGTGAATAACTTGTATGACTATCAGGAGCATCTTTATCGTCGGCTTTACGGCACTGACGATAGTCGCCTTGATGCCGGACTCAGGAAAGTCAGTGCTTGGCATATTACTGCCTTAAATGTGGGTCTAGCTGGTAATCGCATCGAGCATTTACGGAAGGTGAACAAGCTATTCAAGCTGCGCATGGTGATTGCAGAGAACACGCTGCCCTTAGATGACCCGAAATTTGCCATGCTGGCTCGAAATATAGAGATCTTTGAAAGTGAGCTGTTCCTCTCCTCTGATCTGCATCGTGAGATGTTGATTCGGCAGCAGCATAATCCCCTAGCACGACGAAATACCTTTCGTCAGGACGAGCGCAGCGTAGTCGTTACCAGCGACTAAACGCGTCACACGTCACTTAGATCTAGATTTTCTTAAGTACAGTGTGCTGTAAAGTTCAGCTTGCTGACGTTACTGCTGGGTAACTTATAGCTTAGTGGCAGAGTTACTCTGATAGCTTTAGCCTACGGGGTGATTGTTTGAAACGAAAGGCTGATACTGAATGCGCTGAAATGAAAGCTTGAAAGCAACTCGATGCTATAGGGAAAAGGAATGGGCGCAGGCGTTACTGTCGAAAATGTAATGCGCTAAAGTGGAAACTTGAAAGCAACTCGATGCTCTAAGAAAACGGGGGGGGAAACAAAGAAAAACTCCCAAGCTCCAAACTTTAACTATTTACTATCTCGCCCTATATCCCTATAGCGCTAAATCGTAAGGTGTTAAAAGAGTATCATAGGCTATTATTTAAATAACAGACTGTGTTACAAATTATTACAGTATGTCTAATTGTCGCAATACTCCAGGCTTATGGTGGTTATTGAACGTTCGATGTGGGCTAAACTATTTTTTTAAAAACCGATCGAACGTTTGCTCGCTAAAATCACTGCTGATATATGGTGACGCACATCCTATGGTTGCCATATGGTTGCCATATGGTTAGTCTGCGCGTCAGAATCGCGATTCCTCACATGTCCTCTGTGGGTAGCAGTCCCATCTTCCGTGCACGTAATTCCCAGTTTCTCCGCGCTAGGGCCCGCATGTCCTCGTTGTTGTCCAATTCGTCGACTATTTCGATGCCAAGTAAAGTCTCGATAATATCCTCCATAGTCACGATACCTTCCATCCCTCCATATTCATCAACAACGAGGGAAATGTGCTCCTTCTCGGTGATGAATTTATCTAATAGATCTGGAATCGGTGTGGAGCTGTGTGAAACGATGATGTCGCGGCGCAGTGATTTCAATTGCTCATGACCTTTTCCCTCCACTAGGTTAAGAAGAATTTTATCCTTAAGAACATACCCCGTTACCTTGTCATTACTATCTTGATATACAGGTATGCGGGAGAACGGCAACTCGGAATTTCTGTCATGAAATTCTTTAATAGTAGTAGAGTCATCTGCGGCCACTACAACGATACGTGGCGTCATAACATCCTTTATAAGTATGCGATTAAAGCGCAGAAGGTTCTTGATAATCTTCTGCTCGCTTTCTTTAAGAATTCCGAGGTCCTTACCGAGTTCAGACATCACTACGAAATCGCTTCTACTGAGTACCGGTTTGTCTTTATCTTTCTTCAGGTTCTTAGTGATTAGCTGGCTTAGCCAGATCATGGGCGCGAGCAATATCATGAGTAAACTAATGGCCCGTATCGAGAAAGGAGTGAGTGCCTGCCAATTGTTAGCGCCCAATGTCTTGGGAATCACTTCCGAGAAGATCAGTATAGCCATGGTCATCGCGCCAGCTACGAATGCTTCCCAGCTAACAATAGCAAAGCCGAAGAATTCAATTTTGGATGCGCCGAACATAACAGCAGCCTGGGAACCGACGCCAATGGCGCCGACTGTGTGAGCTATGGTGTTCAGAGTGAGGATTGCAGCAAGCGGCCGATCGATATCTTCTTTAAATCGCGAGAGTTTTTTGGATATGGCGGTATTGCCTGTGTCCTGAGTTGCAACATAGGCAGGGGTGATACTAAGAAGTACCGCTTCCAAAATTGAACAGACAAAGGAGAAGAAGATACTGGCAGCGAAGAATGTGACTAAGAGCCCCATCAAGGAACCACTTTATTAGGATACGAGTTTGTATTCTCACACGAACACAAAATCCGGTACAGCGATTTGCTGCCCCAGTTAGAGTCTGTCTGAGAGCCCTAGCCTACCTACTGACTAAGGCTGGGCTCAGAATGATTCTGAAATTTAGGAGCTCTACCGATAAGTACGCGTAGTCGATCGGGCAGTGCTAGCATGGCAGGGGTTACTACCAGTGTCAGAATTGTTCCAAAAGACAGGCCGTAGACGATAGCCGAGGCGAGGCTAACCCATTGAGAGGTAATCGGACCGCCAACTTCAATTTCGGCTCCGATCAAATCCACAGATACGTGCATAGCAAGTGGAAGCAGTCCGAAACCCGTCGTAAACGTGGTTAGAAATACAGGGCGCAGGCGCTGTACGCCGGTTTGTACAATTACATTCTGCAGCGACCAATCCTTGTGCTCCACCCTCAGGTGATTGAAGGTGTCGATCAGCACGATATTGTTGTTCACGATGATACCTGCGAGGGCGACAATGCCAATGCCGGTTAATATCACACTGAAGGTTTGGCCGGTGATGAGTAAGCCTAGCAACACACCAGCGGTGGAGAGTAGTACTGATGAGAGAATCAAGAGCGCCTGATAGTAACTATTGAATTGCGTCACCAAGAGGATCGCCATCAGTGCCATAGCTAGAGTGAAAGCCTGGCCCAAGAATGCGGCTGAATCGTCTTGCTCTTCGTTAGCACCGCGGAACTGATAGACCACACCTCGTGCTGGAGGATTCTCTTCCATGTATATCTCCAGCTCTGACACCTTGTTGTCCGCAACGAGGCCGGGCGCCGCGTTGGCGCGGATATAGACGACACGCTCCCCATCGACGCGCTGAATAGCACTTACTGCAGGCTTGGCAACTCGAGTAACGAAACTGCTAATTGGTACCAGATCGCCGTTAGCCGTGTTTATGCGAATCGTGTCCATCTGTTCCAAGCCGCGATATTCCGCCGGATAACGCACACGAATATCCACTTCTTCTTCGCTATCGGTAGGCCGATAGTCCCCCATAAACACGCCATTGGTCATGAGCTGAATAGCAGTGCCTATCTCAGTCATGTTGGCGCCAGACATCGCAGCTCGTGCACGGTCCACAACGATCTCCCACTCAATGCCAGGAACCGGAGCCGTATCATCGACATCGATCAGGCCCTCCATAGTGTTTTCCATGTAATTACGAATACGTGAAGCTTCTGCGAATAGCACGTCAAGGTCGTCGCCAGAAAGCTCTAGTTGGATTGCTTTTCCAACGGGAGGTCCCTGTTCAATAGTCACTACCTCTGCTCTCGCGCCGGGTAGGTTAGAGACCGCATTTCGGTATCTGTTTTCGACTTCGAAACCGTCTACATCTTGCCTGTCGCGTCTATCGGTCATTTCGATAAAGATCGTGCCGATAAGATCGGGTGCAGATTGCTGTCCCCCTCCCAAACTATTTCCAGATCCAGACTGAGTAACAATGCCCTTAATATACCCGACTTCGCGTATTCGGGATTCGGCATCAAGCATTACGTCTCTTAGCTCGGCAGGTGAGGAATTACCTCTAGCAAAGACCTGAACCTGAGTCTGGCTTGGCTCGACGCCAGTAAAAAACTCAATACCTTTTCCGTACTGAACATAGGCCATAACGATGACAACTAGGGTGGTAATACTAGTAAAAAATACAATTATAGGAGAGCGTACAGCGAAAGTAAGAACCCGCGCGTAGATAGCGGTGATGCCGCCAGTTTTTAGGGGATCACCTCCTTCAAGATTCTGAAGATAGGTTTTATCGGCAGCGCTGGATTTGCCAATGAGCGCGCCAATGGTCGGAGCAAACAAGAGTGCGTAAAATAGCGAGCCAAATAAGACTGCAAAGACAGTGATTGGCAGATAGCTCATAAACTGTCCAGCAACGCCAGGCCAGAACATGATAGGGAGGAATGCGGCGAGTGTCGTAGCAGTAGATGCCAATATTGGCCAATACATTCGATCTACGGCGGCTCTATAGGCGTCACGAGCATTCAGGCCTTCGGCCATCTTGCGGTCAGCATACTCGACCATCACGATAGCGCCATCGATGAGCATGCCCAGGCCAAGGAGTAGACCGAACATCACCATGAAGTTGTAAGTAAAGCCTAGTAGTCGAATAATGATAAAGGCGAAGAAGAAGGAGAAGGGAACCGCCAGAGTTACCAGCAGGCCGGAACGTACCCCAACGGAGGCTATGACTACAATCAGTACCAGGATCATGGCTGTTGCCATGTTTCCCTGAAGTCCCATGTTCTGCTCAATAACCAAGGGTGCTGTGTTGTTGATATAAGACAGACTAACCGCAGGTGGCAAGCTAGGGCGTAGTTGCTGAACTACAATATCTATTTGCTCCATCGCCTCGGTTACGCTGGTGCCTTTACGCTTCATCACATTAAGCGAGATCGAGGCGGTGCCGTTGGCATAGGAATAGCGTGTAGCATCTTTAAAGGTGCGCCGCACGTCGGCTATATCTGAAACAGTCAATACG
>CALKDE010000388.1 GCA_938082955.1 uncultured Pseudomonadales bacterium | reverse complement strand
AAAGAAATAGTTTTTAAGATTCTCTTTTGTGCATTTGGAGCCTTAGGCTGCATGATTCAATTAGATGTAGTTTTGGAGTTTTCCGACGCACTAATTTTTGTTATGGCATTACCAAATATATTAGCCCTCTATATTTTGGCGCCGGTAATTAAGCGGGAACTGAAGAGCTATCAAGCGCGCTTAACCGGTGGTGAAATAAAAAGTTTTCGCGATTAATACAGACACGGGGCTATTTATTTACCACTCCAAAAAACTCTTCTTAGTCTTGCCAAATACATAGGCCTAACAGTTCTGGGTTTCGTTCTTCAATTGTCTCTGGCAGAACCATCTTTTCAACTCCATCCTCACAAAGAAGAATTTTGTCGCCAGCACCTGCCATGTCTAAAAGTATTTGATCGAGATGGCGATATTGCACATCATGGCCGCCATTAGGATAAGTTCTCACCAGCACTTCTGAGTTCGGGTATGCAGCAAGCCAGTCACTCGGATTTACCGTCCCTAAGACTTCATCTTTCAGTCCTAAATAGACATATACCGGCACGCTGATATGCGCCGAATCCATAACGCTTTCAGAACAATACAAATTTAATTCATGCATTAGTGGAGCCGGATCTGCGGATTGGCCCCGCATGTTATGTGCCCGTGCCGCTTCATCGAACGCGGTATCTTGAAAGCCCTCGATTTTGTGCAGTGGGCTATCCTCTTCAAAGCCAAAAAATTGCATCGGGTATCGCAACATCTCGGCATAGGGGCTGGGTGCATTGTTGTTACACCGTTGAGGGTTGCCGATAGCAGGGCTTGTGGCCGCCATATGGATGGACAGCAAACGGTGCGCATTGCTTTCAGCAATTTTTGCCGTGTAGGGTCCTCCACCAGAAATACCAAACAGCGCAAATTTTTCTATATTTAGATGAGCCAACACCTGCTCTACGTCACTAACGTAGTCTGCCATGGTTAGGGTCTCATCAAACGCGGTTTGCCCGAATCCATTTCGCTCGACAGTTATAAACCTAAGGTTCAGGTCGCTGCGCATAGTTTCTAGAAAATCTAAAAGCCTGATTACGCGTACGGATGTACCGAGGCCGCCGGTGAATACAACCGGAGTTCCGCTTTGATTCCCATCGTCAATAAAGTGTATGTTACGCCCACTATCCGAACGCAATTGCTCAACTGTTGGCCCTAAACTATCGAATGCAAGCTGCAGAGACTGTTGAGCTACGGCTGTGGTGACTACGACAGTGAAGAAAAGAGAGCTTATCCCTGTCAATGCTAATTTGACTACTTTTTTAAAATTCGGGTAGCACACGTCTATTAGCCTCTTTTTGGGAATCGGTGTAGAGAAAGAGTAATGGCTATCTCACCTTAAGTCCACGCACTCTTCGCAGGTAAACATCGAGCAGCTAGCTCATACCTGACTTCATTACACGATCACACTGCCCCTAGTCTCAAATTTGCGATAGCATTGCCGCTCCACCGCCCTTGCACCCTAGCGCTACAAAGAGAAGGAATTAGAAATGCCCAACAGAAACCGATACCTGCTTGCCCTTACCCTAGTTCTCTCGCTCTCGCTAAGTACTAACGCTCAAGAGATCTCAAGAGAATCACTAGGCGGCCCTGGTCCTTATCAAGTTGCGTACTATTCAAGCTACCCGGCGGTACCGGAATTTAGCGCAGCAACTATCTATTTTCCTGCCAATAAAGGGGAAGACTTCGCCGGCGTCGCCATATCACCTGGGTTCGTGGAATCGCAGGAGAATATGAGCTGGTGGGGAAATCACCTCGCCTCTCACGGCTACGCTGTGCTGACTCTTGATACCAATGAACTGCGTGACGATCCATCGCTGCGCGCGGACGCCCTGATGGCCGCTATCGAAGTACTGCGTAATGAAGGTGAACGGATGGGCGGAACGTTGCGGGGCAAGATCATCAATGACCGCATGGCAATCATGGGTCATTCCATGGGAGGTGGTGGCACTTTGATTGCAGCAAATGCACACAGCGCCGAACTGAAGGCAGCAATCCCTTTCACCCCTTGGCAACCGGGCGGTAATTTTTCTGCAATCTCAATTCCTACATTAGTCATTGCTGGCGAGAATGATCGCATCGCGCCTGCAGCCGACCATGCCCTGCCGCATTTTGAGAGCCTTTCAGACGACATTCCAAAAATGTATTTTGAAATCAAGGAAGGTAATCACTTCATTGCCAATACAGATACTGGCGATGGCCGACTTTCACCCAATATCGATGTGCACGACCTAGTCGGTGGCATGGCTGTAGCTTGGTTAAAATTGTTTGTCGATGGCGATGAAGAATATCGAGAGCTGGTGTTTGGAGAAATGCCAGCAGGCGACAGAGAGAGGCTGTCAAAGTGGGAATATTCTGAGCAAGGGCACTAGTAATAGCTATAAAAGGGACGGCAGTAAATCATGAGCATTGTAAGCAAAATGGAAATGGAAGCATTTTTTTCTAAGGAGTTTCCCCAAGCGAGTTTCGTCATTGAATCTTTTGACGAAGGCTCTGTGACTATTAGGCGCAAAGTTGACGAAGGGGATTTACGCCCCGGCGGAACTGTATCTGGCCCGACAATGATGGGTCTCGCTGATTGTGCCATTTACGCTGCAATTCTTCGGGAAATTGGGCTAGTTGCATTGGCGGTAACTACAAGTTTAAACATCAATTTTCTACGGAAACCCGTGGCTGACAAAGACATACTAGGCGTCTGCAAAATTCTAAAACTTGGCAAAACATTAGCTATTGGAGAGGTGAGCATTTATTCCGAAGGTGATGATCGGCCCATTGCACATTCTGTAGGGACGTATTCGATACCACCGAACAAATAGATACCTGCTAGAAAATGGATTCACAGTAATCACACATAACAAATTTAATATACGCCCCCTTATAGTCTTAGCACTAGCTAGCTAGCTAAAAACCATATCAAAAAAAACCGCGACCTAAGCCGCGGTTTTTACGCCTGCTGAACCAAGCTTCTGGGGCGCAAGCAATTACATCCAACTAGAGCGTTACTCAGTTACTGTCACAGTCATAAACGCATCGTGATAAAGTCCGCCGTCATCTCCACGACCCCACAAGATATACTCACCAGGCTCTTCGAAAGAGACCGTAGTGTTGATCATGCCATCATCAGCTATCTCCGGCGGTGACCATGACAATCCCCATGCCGAGTTTGAGCCCGGTCGAGTATCTTCCCAAGACTTTGGCTGAGGGGGGTCGAAAGTTGCCTTGCCGGCACCACGGTAGACATTCCACGACAGAAACAAGCCATTGATCTTACCTACCGTTGGCTGCCACGGAATTCGCATTGCCATTTGCCGTTGCACCATCTCTTCGGTAGTACTCTCACCACCGCGAGCAGCAATCGCGCGTATGGTATCTACGCTTCTTCTTGATCTTGGAACACCATCATCCATAAGGTGTGTGGTGAAACTCAGCGGCTCGCCAACGCGAACGCTGCGCACATGCTCGCCGTTAACCTTGTCACCTTGAAGAGTTACCACCGGTGCTATATTCGCTCTAGACTCCGGGCTGGATGTGCCAGCACCTAAGGAACCGGTCTCGGAGGCGATAACCATATTATCCACCAAATAGTCATCCTTGAGCGTCGCGTAAGCACGTCGTGTCACACCATTGACCGTTAACTCCCAAACCAATTCACGGTCACCCCAGTCAGAAGGCACCGTCACTTCAAAGGTAAAGCGGTTTCGACGAGGTAAGAAGTGAGTGGGTTGGCCACGATCAGCGCCGCCTGGGGAGAAAAAATTATTCTCGCCAATATCCACATCAGGCTCTTCTTCCCAATTTTCGTTCATGTATCCAAACATGAAACTGAAGCTACCATCTTCAAGCGGACGCCAGCCTTCATAGGCCACTTCAACATTTTTACCAAAGTTGTAGGAGTCAGCCTGAGCTAATGTAGCGCTCATCAATGCACTTAGAGCGAAGCCAAAAATCATGGCCTTGCGAGCAAAACCTTTTATTACATTCATTATCGACTTACCCCCTGCAGCGCAACATCGTTAGCGACACTCTGACCCGCCGAGGCATTGTCTATTGGTTGAACCAATGGCAATAAGCATAGTGGGCAGCCGATTACATGATCGTTCGGCCCTAGGTTCAAATTATTGCGCCGCTTTTCCATTTCATCAAAGAACTGATCATCAGTCATAGTTACTCGGATACCTAGATCGATAAACATATTCGTTACAGAACGATTACCCGAGCCCTGCCAGTTTCTGGAATCTGGGACATTAGGATTCGTGTCGGTATTGTTCATATAACCAACGATGTGGAGGATCGTGCCCTTGGGCAGAAGTGGTGCAGCATCATCATCGTAGGCGTAGCCACGAACCCAGTTGTGGTCGTAGCCAACACATGAAAGAGTTTCTACGCTGTAACCC
>CALKDE010000387.1 GCA_938082955.1 uncultured Pseudomonadales bacterium | reverse complement strand
GCGGCATATTCTCGATAACGAACACGGGAAATACGTAGTTAACGTCGCTAAACGAGCTATCGCCATTCGTCTGTCGCACAAACTCGGTGGCCTCACGACGCTTATCTTGATAGGCCTCGTTGGCAGCAATATAGCCCGCTCGAGCAGTAATTCGCTCTGTAGTGTCCTGTTCGTCTATAAATCTCAACGCCGCCAAGTGCCGCAGCTGATGTGCATCAGCAAACTCTCCCTGCAGCCGTTCGTGTTCAATAGGCTGCACTGCCGCCGCTCGAGTCACATCCTCTTCGTTGAAGATCATCGGTGGAGCACTAAATAGATAGAAAACGAAAACCAGTATGCCCACTAGCAGGAATAGAAACTGCATTGGGATTTTCAGAAAGGCAGACATGAGCAGGGAGATGCGCCCCTCATCAACAGAGCGTGCTGTTAAATAGCGCTGCACTTGGCTCTGATCGCAGCCGAAATAAGAGAGGAAGAGAAATAACGCGGCTATCATCCCTGACCAAATCGTATAACGCTCATTGAGATCGAAGCTGAAATCTATGGTCTGTAGCTTTCCGGCGGCGCCGGCAACATTCATCGCGTCACTGAACGACACGCCCGCAGGAAGATTTGTGATGATGACAAACACACACAGACTCAGCCCCGCCAAGATAATGACCATCTGCTTTACATCGGTCCAAGTTACCGACTGCACACCCCCGAGCATGGTATACAGGGTAGTCGATAGCCCGATCACAAAAATGGTCGCCAGCTCATTCCAGCCTAGGACTATCGATAGCACAACCGCCGGAGCTGCGATGATTACGCCAACACCTAACCCACGGGAAAGAAGAAAGAAGAAGCTCGTCAAGGTGCGCGTCTTAGCATCAAAGCGCTGCTCGAGATATTCGTAAGCGGTGAACACGCGTGCCCGATAGAATAGAGGCACCGCAGTCACGCAGAGGATAATCATTGCCAGTGGTAAGCCAAAATAAAACTGGATGAAACGCAACCCATCTTCGTAGGCCTGCCCAGTAGTGCCAATCAACGTTATCGCTGACATCTGTGTCGCCATAACTGACAGGCCAACCGCCCACCAAGGAATAGAACGACCTGCCAGAAAAAATCCTTCCGTGTCGGTAGTCCCGCGACTGAGCTTCAGCCCATGCCAAATAACATAAGCAAGATAGACGATAACTATCGACCAATCGACGGGATGCATGGGTTAACCGCTGTAGAATTGTGAAAAGGTGTAGAGTAAGACAACGACAATGACTGTGAAAATTAGAACGCTTGCGTAGATGTAAGCCCAAGGAATGGAACCTGACTGCGGCTTTTCTGAGTTATCTTTCGAATTCTCACTCATCGGCTTGCTTTTCCTAATTCAGCTGGCGGCGCCAGACATATAACAACACAGCAAAGCGTAAGTGTAACAGCAACCTTCATTGATTTGCGGCAGCTTTTGTCTACGGCATCAAATAAGAATCTGCTACTGCTGCACTTCGGTATATAGAGCGATTCATTTCTCTGGACTGCCCGTCGAGCCAGATTTTTTTTCCACTCTCCCAGCAACCCCAAATCCTAACTTCACAAAAGCGAACGTGGTCACATCATCTCGAAGCCGGGGCGTGCTGTTTTTTAAGCATAGTGCTATTTTTATAGCATCTGGATTTTAGCTATCAACTTTTTCAGCATTTTTGCCTCATTGATTTGAAAATGAGCCGGCCACAAGACAAATTAGAAACTCCTCAGGGTAACTCGATTAGCCCACGCCCCAAGGGGATCACAAGTTAGCAACTTTTTCTCATAGCCTAGATATGCTAAGGTATTTTCGGTTAGCTAAGGTATTTTCGGTTAGCTAAGCTGCATGCTCGGCAATAGAGTAGCCCGAATTAACTAGTGCGGTAGATTCTAGATATGGCTTGCCACAGTTCACTTTGTATTCATAAAAGCTTTATTTCTTGAATGATAATAACCAAATATTCGGGGCAGAAATGACCTCGGAAAATAGTTTCTAACAACACAGGGAATAGACAATGAGACTTTATGGAACCTTTACCGCTTTCGGCTGCCTGCTCATAGCGATGACAACTTCTACTCTTACCGCCCAGTCTTGGTCTGATCAGTATCCGCCAACATCGAATCATGGCGAGTCGCCTTATATAGCTGAGCCGGAATGGCTTGAGCCTTTTTCAGAACCTGACTTTATCTGGGGCTCGCATCCTGGGCTTTTCGTGGAGTCGACGACAAGGATATTTGTCATCCAACGAGGTGAGCTTCACGTTCCCGATCCTCTACCCGATGGATTCGACTATTTCTACGGTTCTGTCGAGGGCCTGTCCGCGCTTTCTCCGCCGGAAGGCACAATACGCCAAATGAAAAATGTCATCTTTGTCGTTAACGATGAAGGAAAGCTTATTGAGAATTGGAACCAATGGGATTATCTGTTCGAAGGAACCGGTGGTCCACACATGATAGCGATCAGTCCGTATGATCCCCAGCGGCGAGTGTGGGTCGTAAATTCTGGACGCCATCAGATCCATGCGTTCTCAAATGACGGCAAAGAGTTGTTGATGACGCTGGGTATCGAGAATGAAACGGCAAACGATGAGACACACTTAGGAACGCCGCAAGATCTTGCGTTTCTTAGCGATGGCAGCATAGTTGTTGCAGATGGGCTTACGAATTCACGAGTAATTAAGTTTGATAAAGATGGGAATTACCTTACGGCATGGGGAAGCGAAGGAAACGGCGTGGGCCAGTTTGATGCCGTGCATTCGATAGCGACAGAT
>CALKDE010000386.1 GCA_938082955.1 uncultured Pseudomonadales bacterium | reverse complement strand
TAAAAAGAAGGTAGCTAAGAAGAAAGCTGTAAAGCGTAAATCGGCTGCTAAAAAGGCCACGAAGCGTAAAGTAGCTAAGCTTAAAGCGCCAGCTAAGAAGAAAGCAGTAAAGAAGAAGGCGCCAGCCAAGAAGAAAGCAGTAAAGAAGAAGGCGCCAGCCAAGAAGAAAGCAGTAAAGAAGAAGGCGCCAGCTAAGAAGAAAGCAGTAAAGAAGAAGGCGCCAGCTAAGAAGAAAGCGCCTGCTAAGAAGAAAGCTGTAAAAAAGAAAGCGCCAGCTCGTAAGAAAGCAGCCCGAAAAACGAAGTAGGGCCTAAGCTGGATTGAGTGACTTTAGCCAGTACATCCGCCGCCTGCGTGTCCGCTCGCAGCCGGCGGATGGATACTCAAATGTTGGAAAAGATCTCTGTTGGTAAGTGCCAGCAGGGATTTTTTCTATTGTGGCGCTGTAAGATAGCGCAGAGAGTACTGAATCTGAAAATGAATACCCTACTGATAATAGATACGTCGTCTATGCACTGTGCTGTCGCACTGCAGCGCGGAGATGTCCTGCTTGAGCGTGTGAGTGAGGTCCAGCGACAATCGGCTCAGCGTGTGCTTCCGATGATCTGCGAGTTATTGCTCGAAGCGAAGATTCAGCTAGGTGATATCGACATAATCGCGGTAGTTGCAGGGCCTGGTTCGTTCACTGGTGTCAGGATAGGCGTGGCGGTGGCTCAAGGGTTAAGTATGAGCGCAGCGATCCCAGTTGTCCCGCTCTCGTCGCTAGCCCTGTTGGCAATAGCTACAGTTTCAGAGAGCTCTTTTGATAGAGTGCTGGTAAGCGAGGAGGCGAGAGAAGGTGAGCTCTATTTCGCTGCTTACCAATTTTCAGATCGGCAAGGTGTAGAGCTAGTTGGTAGGGAGCAGGTTGCTTTGATTGAAAATCTGGGGGCATTGCCAGAGGATTCGGCGGATGCCAGTTGGTGTCTCGCTGGCAGTGGTTGGGAAAGACAGTCGGAAATTTTGCAGCATCTTGGTTGTACAGCTGCCGCCGAGCCGCAAATACCCGTGATAGGGAATCAACTAATAGCCAAACTGGCGTTGCCGCGTTTTAACTGTGGAGAAGCAGTCGATGCTGCAGCGCTACGACCAAACTACGTCAAAGAGCATTTAGACTATACTTAGTACGATTTGCGGAAAGCCGTGAACCTGCTAAGCAGAATTGGTGCTGGTTATATTGAAACCACATTGAAACACATTGAAACACATTGAAACCACATTGAAACCACATTGGAACCATTTTGGAACTACAGGAGTTAGATTTTTTTCAGGTAACATTCTTGGCCGTGCTACAAGGTGCCACGGAATTTCTACCTATTTCTTCCTCAGGGCATTTGATCTTGCCCTCACTATTGTTTGCTTGGAACGACCAGGGCCTCACTTTCGATGTCGCTGTCCATGTGGGAACACTATTCGCGGTATTGCTTTACTTTAGAGTCGACCTGCAGCGTCTCATCATTGCTTTGACATTGAGTGTATTTCAAAGAGAACACAGCACAGACTCTAAACTAGCATGGATGCTACTCGCAGCTACGATCCCCGCGGGCCTTGGTGGTTTGCTATTCGCCTCGCAAGTAGAGCAGTACGGTCGCTCGCTTGTGCTTATAGGGGGTACATCTATTGGTTTTGGGCTGTTGCTGTTCGTATCGGATCGATTGGGTAGCAAGCAACGCTCGCTAGCACAGATGAATTGGAAAACAGCCTTGCTAATCGCTCTGTCTCAAGTGTTTGCATTGATCCCCGGCACTTCTCGCTCCGGCGTAACGATGACTGCCGCACTTTTCTGTAATCTGGATCGAGCTGCTGCCGCACGCTTCTCGTTTTTGCTCGCGATTCCAATTATTGCAGCCTCGGGTCTGCTCAGGGGCATCGAATTGTTACAGCTTGGCACGGAATCAGTTGAATGGCTTGTCCTGCTATATGCCATTTTTATCTCGGCTGTTGTCGCGTATTTTTGTATTCATTACTTTCTGCAACTAATCGAGAGAATCGGTTTTCTGCCTTTTGTTATATACCGAGTCTTACTTGGTATCGGGCTGATACTCTTAGCCTTGTGAGAGTCGCGGTTGCCAGAGCAGGTTTAAATTTGGCAGAGCGGGAAATCAAGCTGTCTGCTGATCTCGATTTACCCACTATTGAATTGTCATCCTCTTACTCGCCCAGAAAAGTGAGTGACTTCGACTACCTGCTTGTTTATCGTGACTCAAGACTACTATTACAGGGTACTGGCGATACTGCGATTGGTGAGTTATGTGTTGATTTTTCTGACGCGAAATTGAACCGCCGCGCGAATAGCTCGATCAGGAATCAAAATATCGCCAAGGCATTGGGGCTCAAAGGTGGTCTACGACCTGCAGTACTGGATGCGACTGCAGGTTTAGGCAAGGACGCATTCCTTATGGCTAGCCTAGGGTGCGAAGTCTCTTTGTTAGAACGCTCTGCACTGGTACACGCACTCTTAAGAGATGGTCTAGGTAGAGCTGGATACTACGGGGAAGAAATTGCCGCTATTTTGTTGAGAATGAAGCTGCACTTTGGAGACTTATTGGAATTCGAAACGAACTCAAAACAGTTTGATGTTGTCTACCTCGACCCGATGTTCCCTGCCAGGCGCAAAAGCGCGAAGGTAAAAAAAGACATGGCTTTGTTACAGCAACTGCTCGGTCACCAGACAGATGGAGCTGAGCTGCTTGATTGCGCGAAGCTTCTCGCTAAGAAGCGAGTTGTGGTTAAGCGAGCGAAGCTTTCGCCTCCTCTTGGGCCATGCAAACCAGACATAGAGTTTAAGGGAAGCAGCAGCCGCTACGACGTTTATCTTATCGCTTAGGGATAAGTTAGAAGTTAGCTTGCAAGCGCCTGTAGTACGCTCTGGTAGACATCTGATAGCTTATCTAGCTCGGCGACGGTTATTTTCTCGTCGACCTGATGAATAGTCGCATTGCAGGGTCCCAGTTCAACGACTTCAGCTCCAGTGGGTGCGATGAAACGGCCATCGGAAGTGCCCCCGGCGGTTGAGCGCTCGGGGTCGTATCCGCAATGTTGCTGAATACTTTCGGAAACGGCCTCGACGAGCTTACCCGCGTCAGTTAAAAAAGGATTTCCCCATAGTTTCCAGTCTAGCTGGTAATTAAGTTCAGCTTCGTCGAGTAGCTGCGTTACTCGCGATTTAATGGTGTCCGCATCCAGCTCTGTAGAAAAGCGAAAGTTAAAGACTACCTCTATTTGCCCCGGAATAACGTTGGTCGCGCCAGTGCCCGCATTAATATTCGAAATCTGAAAGCTGGTTGCCGGAAAGGAGGCATTACCTTCGTCCCAAGTGATATCAGTTAGGTGTGCTAATACTGGCAAAACCTTATGTATTGGATTGATCGCAAGTTGTGGATAGGCCACGTGACCCTGAATACCATTAACGACAAGCGTCGCGCCTAATGAACCGCGCCGACCGATCTTGACGGTATCACCGAGTCGTTCGCTGCTGCTTGGCTCTCCAACTAGGCAGTAATCTATTTTGACATTTCGAATACCTAGCTCTTTGATTACTCTTTGTGTGCCGTTTATGGCACTACCTTCTTCATCGCTGGTGATGAGAAAACCAATACGCGCATTGAGCTGCGCCGCCGGCAGGAAGCGTTCAACTGCAGTGACCATCGCAGCGATGCTGCCCTTCATATCGGCGGCGCCTCGGCCATGCAAAAAACCATCGGCTACTGTGGCGCTAAAGGGCGGATACTGCCAGTTGTTCTGCGGACCAGTCGGCACGACATCGGTGTGACCTGCGAAAACAAATAGGGGGCCGCTACTGCCCAGTGTTGCCCATAAATTTGTCACGTCCTCAAATTGAAGTGTCTCAACACTGAATCCGATGGCGGTTAGTCGCTTGGCGATCAGCTCCTGGCAACCCTCATCCAATGGTGTTACGGAGGGGCGTTGAATAAGCTGCTGCGCCAGTTCGAGAGTTTCGCTCATGGTATTTTCTTTATCTTCTGAAAGTTGTTATTTATTTAACTGCTCTGCACACGTTAGTTATGACTGTGCAGGTCATCGTTAAGGCTGATTGATGATTTTAGCGGGACGCATTCCACGCCACCGGAAAGTGAATTGCGCCTGAAAAGCAGGTCTTCGACACCGGCCAGATCTTTCGCTTTTACTGTTTTCAGTAATGCGCCATCGGCCCCGAGCACATTTAATTTAGTACCTGCAGTAAGGTATAAGCCGGCCTCGACTGTACAGCCATTTGCTAGAGGAATGCCTATACCTGCATTGGCGCCAATCAGGCAGTTTTCACCTACCCAAATGACTTCAGTGCCGCCACCGGAAAGCGTGCCCATGGTACTGCAGCCTCCACCAAGGTCACTATTTGCGCCTACCATAACACCCGCCGAAATACGTCCTTCTATCATCGCGGGTCCTTCGGTGCCTGCATTGAAATTAACAAAGCCTTCGTGCATGACCGTCGTGCCGGCTCCAAGATAGGCACCCAGACGAACCCGAGCCGTATGGGCGATACGGACGCCCGCTGGAACGACATAACTGGTCATCTTGGGAAACTTGTCTACAGAGGCAACTTCAAGGGTTGTCCCAGCGAGCCTAGCGGCCATTTGGCGGGCGGGCAATTCCTCTAAGTCAATTGCGCCTTCATTAGTCCAGGCCAAATTATGCAATACGGCAAACAGCCCATCGAGATTGAGTGATTGCGGCTTACAGAGACGATGTGAAAGCAAATGAAGCTTGAGATAAGCTTCTGCAACGTTTTTAGGCGCACTGTCAGTAAACAGCACACAGAGGATGAGCTGGCCTTGACCCTCATTCATTTGCTGAACTTGCTCAGCGTGTTTAGCAAATTTTGCTTCAAGCAGCTTTGAGGCAAGTGCGGACGCCAATTTTTCATCGATCTGAGTAACTGAGTTTTCGCCGGTTTGAATTGCGCAACTAGCCAACAGCAAACTGCTCAGTGCTGTATCTGGGTTCAGCAGTGGCTGTGGATAGTAGACTTCGATGATCTCGTTCTTCGCATTGCGAGTTGCCAGACCCAAGCCTAGGCAGTGTATTGTCATATCGTTCATGTTGTAGTGATTCCTGTTGCGTTTATTTTTGCACTAAAAGTTGAATTTCTTCCTTGTTGAATCCGAGCAGCCACTTGCCTTGGTGTTCGATAATCGGTCGCTTAATAATCGAGTTGTTTTCGCTCATAATTGTGATGGCAGATGCTTCGCTTAGATTTTGTTTTACAGCATCGGGTAATTTTCGCCATGTAGTTCCCCGCGAGTTAACCAGAGACTTGAAACCGAAATGCTTAAGGAACTTCTTAATCAGCGCCTCGTCACAGCCAAGCTTTTTGTAGTCATGAAATTCGTAGTCAACTGCTAATTCCCAGAGCAAGGAGCGTGTCTTCTTGATGGTGTCGCAGTTGTTTATTCCGTAGAGCGTAGTCATGATTGGTTCGCTAAATGCTTGTTGTTAAAATGGCTAAAATGGTTAAAAGGTTAAGAATTGCCTATGTGTTGAGTCGTTGCTCGAGTTCGATTTTTAATTCAGAACTTATCTTATCTATCAGGTTTTGATCATCTATAGGCTTATTGGATTGGTCGGTAACAAAAAACAAATCCTCTACGCGCTCGCCAAGTGTGGTGATGCGCGCATCTTGAAG
>CALKDE010000385.1 GCA_938082955.1 uncultured Pseudomonadales bacterium | reverse complement strand
CTTGCTTCCTCTCTCGTGGGATTTGGGTTGGCTATTAATAAAGCTGCAGCAGAGACCACTTGCCCTGGCGTGCAGAAACCGCACTGTGGCGCGAGTTCTTCAATAAATGCCTGCTGCACTGGGTGTAATGTGCCGTCTTCTAAGCGCAGACCTTCCACCGTAGTGATCTCTCTGCCTTTTATCTGGTGGGTTAAGAGCGAGCAGGAGTAGTTGGCTATATTATCCAACATCACCGTACAGGCGCCGCATTCGCCTCGATTACAGGCCAACTTAGTGCCAGTCAAATTGAGCCGATAGCGCAATGTGTGTGCCAGGGTTTCCTGAGGTCGAACATCGACTCTGCGGGTGCGGCCATTGACCGTCAGCGAAACGAGTCGCTCGACAGCCCCTGCTGATCTGCTGCTGGCAGCATTTGCGATGTATATTCCGGCACCGGCTGTGGCCGCGGTGGCAGAGAAAATTACACCCTTAATGAAGCGTCTGCGGGTAACTTTAGGATTCACGAACTTAACCTCCCTGACTGAGAGTACTGAGAAGAATGAGAGCTCGAGATTAGCATTGACCGAATTCTAGATCTGCAGGATTCGATGGCTTCATTGCTGACACGAGCTTTTTAGTTAAAGCTTCTGTTCTTTAAATGTCTTGATCTTAAAATATCTTGACTGGAAAGCCATTCTGAGATTACGACTATCTATAGCAGAAATCAAACGCTATCGGTTGATGCCGCAAGGATTTGAAGCTGTGGTTAGTCTCTGAGAAACCCTGCCAAATTGGCTAGAAGACAACAATTCCCTACGGGCTTGGCACAAGCATATTCACCGACTATCACCGCCTCTGCGTCCCTCTTTACAGAATAGCGTAGGTTAAAGGGCACCAAGGCGTTATTTCAGATCCTTACTTCCAGCTTCTGTGCCTTGAATAAAATTGTACTGATGCATTGATTGAGCCATTATTCATTATGCCAGTTCGATTGAATTCATGGATTAAGCAATGATAAGACAGTGCTCGCTGTTACTACTGTTGTGGTTCTCACTACAGGCTTCCCAGTTGGGCCTAGCGGCGGAGGACTATGAAGTTCTGCGTACACAGTGGGGACTACCCGACTTACAAGGGGTTTGGAACTTCTCATCCAATGTCCCAATGCAACGCCCTGAGAACTTCGGAGCACGCCAATATCTCACCGCAGATGAGATCAGCACAGCCCAGGGTCAACGCTTTAGCTTGGGAGCAACAGGTGCTCCCACACGCTCAGCCTCTGGCGTTGAAGCTTTTTACAATGACACTATCTGGATGGAGAAGATTCGAGGCGCAGGCAATGTGCGTACTTCCCTTATCGTCTTTCCGCCGAATGGTCGTATTCCTGAACTTGCGCAGGGCATAGAAAATCTACCCGGCGGAGAAATAGAGACGGTTGGGGTACGCCCGGTGAGATTTGTTATCGGGGGCATCGGCCGTGATGGCCCCGAGGATCGCGGTCTTTCGGAGCGTTGTTTAGTCGGCTTTAACGCTGGCCCGCCGTTATCACCTAGCGTGTATAACAACAATTTACAGATCGTACAGAACAAAGATCATGTGGTAATCCTGACTGAGATGGTGCATGACGCTCGTATTGTTAAACTCGACAAAGACACGGCCGTGGATGAGAACGTAGGCCTGTGGTCAGGCGACTCACGCGGTTATTGGGACGACGATACGCTGGTAGTAGTAACGCAAAATTTCAACGGCTTGACGCAAAGCTTCGATGGTTTCGGCACCTCCAAAAACAAAGTTCTCACAGAACGGTTTACACGTATAGGGCCGCTAACCATCAACTATGAATTCACTATCGATGATCCCTCTACCTTCACCGATAAGTTAAGCGCTATAGTTCCGATGACTAAAGTAGAGTCTCAGTTGTACGAGTATGCCTGTCACGAGGGAAACTATGGCATGGCGAATATGCTACGCGGCGCACGCCGTAAAGATGCTACTGAGGTCTCAGATCGCGTAGCCGATTTATTTCGGGATTAAACAGGTCAGATTTGTATTCACAGATCGACGTAAAAATTTAAGTAGCCTTGGTTGTCTAGTGCGGCCGGTTTTAAGACTAGGTACTAAGGCTGCGAAATAAATTTTACACAGGTTTTGAGCAATGCACTCCTATTTCCCTACTAAATCAAAACTCTCTAGCTCCTGGGTTATGTAACAGGCGACACCTACACCAACTTGTGCGCAGCCCGCGCCAAGATAGGCATTACCCCATTTTTAGTAAGTCTTGATCTATCCGTATTGATTGTATTCTTAGTAGTTATCTCCCAACCATGGAAGAGCACCAAGGTATGATCGGTCTTAACACTTCGGTGCGAATTGGAATTAATGAGAGGAAGAACAAAAGCAAGGTCGGACAGACCCGAACAATTTAATGGCCTTTAAGCAAAGAGTTATTTATAGTCAATCTTACGCCAAGTTCTGCACGCCAGCCTTGCTACGGACTTGTATCTGACTGTGAGTTAAACTGATCGAAGCTGACCGTTGTTGCATTTAATTTCCTACTCAGTCGTAAAACACTCTCAAAGGTATTTGTATGATTGGTTCAGTAACGCTAACGAGCATTTCTGAAATTAACCAGCCAGCTTTCTTAACACGCTCGGCTTTATGTAAACTCGCTCTAACAGCAAGTCTTACATTAGGCGTGGCATGTACACCGCAGCAGCAAGCCACCGAAACTGCTCCACGTTTTGCAACCACAAGCTACGCACCGCAGAATCGACCTGATGTCAGGGGAATGCAAGGCGCGGTGTCGTCGGATCACCCGTTAGCGACTCAAGCGGGTCTGCGCGTTTTACATGAGGGCGGCAATGCAACCGATGCGATCATCGCCATGGCCGGTGTCTTAGCGGTTGTCAGACCGCATATGAATGGTATTGGGGGCGATGCCTTCGGTATTTTTTATGACGGCGAAACAAAAGAAGTTACCGCGCTTAACGCAAGCGGTAGAGCCGGCGAAGTTGCGACGCCGGAATTTTTCAAAGCGGCAGGGGTAAATCGAATCCCTGGAAGTGGGCCTCTTTCGGTATCTGTTCCCGGAGCAGTAGCCGGCTGGGTGGATGCGCATGCACGCTACGGCACAAAGAACTTTCAATCCCTGCTGGAACCTGCCGTCAATTACGCAAGATACGGCTTCCCCGTATCGACCCGACTAGCAATGGATTTCGAAGAACAAGGCGGCTCTCTCAACGAGGCTGGAAAAGCCCTCTATCTTCCAGGCGGTTCCCCTCCCGTGGTGGGCTCACTGCTTATTAATAAAAAATTGGCAGACTCGCTGGAGACAGTTGCACGTGAGGGTAAAACCGGCTACTACAATGGCGCTATTGGAGAACAACTCGCTGCCTTTATTACCGAACAGGGTGGCCACCTGCGAGAAAATGATTTTTCTAGTCATACGTCTACCTGGGTAGAACCACTGCGTGGGAATTATCTCGATTACACGTTCCTGGTCATGCCACCTAATACCCAAGGCATGACGCAGCTTGCGCTGATGGAAATGTCGAAGCATCACTCGCTTGAATCAATGGGGCATAACAGCGCCGAATACCTGCACACACTGATTGAGCTGAAGAAGCTCGCCTTCGCTGATCGCGACAGGTGGGTAGCCGATCCGGAGCATGCCGACGTGCCTGTTGCAGAGCTACTCGATGAACAATACCTGCGTGAGCGTTCCGATCTAGTGAATTCGAATCAGGCTGCGGAATCGGCTGAACCAGGATTCAGTAACCCCGATTTCTCCAACTTTGATAAAGACAGAGACGATACCGGCGATACTGTTTACCTGACAGCGGTAGACCAATGGGGAAACGCGGTAAGTTGGATTCAAAGTAATTTCGCAGGGTTCGGCTCTGGTCTACTGGATAGTCAGACTGGAATCCTGCTACACAATCGAGGCGCCTTGTTTTCGCTCGATACTGGACATCCCAATGAAGTGGCACCCGGAAAACGCCCCTATCACACGCTTTCACCACTCATGGCGCTCTACCCAGATGGCGGTTTCGCATTGACCATGGGTACGCCAGGAGGTGACAG
>CALKDE010000384.1 GCA_938082955.1 uncultured Pseudomonadales bacterium | reverse complement strand
TACTGGCAGATTGGAAGTTAACTTGTCAGTACCGGATGACATGTATCTTATTTCACGACGGCGCTTATAAGAATAGATTCAACCCAGAGAGAGTAGCCATGAAAACTATCACCCTTATTTTAACCTGCATGCTTGGCTGTTCTGCTGCGCTAGCGCAATTGCCCGACCACACTCAGATATTCGAGCCGGTCCCGGCGCTGGTTACAGGAGCCACCCACGAGGCGGCGCCCTCCGATGCACTAGTGTTATTTGATGGCCGCAACATGAATGCCTGGGAGCGGCTGGAAGATTCGGCCTCCCCGCAATGGGATATTGAAGAGGGAGTTGTCACGGTAAACGGAACAGGAACCCTGAGGTCAAAACAAAGCTTCGACAGCTTTCAATTGCATATGGAATGGCGCGCAACCGACGTGATTGAGGGCGAAAGTCAGCTGCGCGGCAACAGCGGCATATTTTTGCATTCACTGTTTGAGATTCAGATTTTGGACAGCTGGGAAAATCCGACCTATGTCAATGGTCAGGCCGGTTCCGTGTTTCTACAACACAGTCCCCAGGTGAACGCCGCGAGGCGACCGGGTCAGTGGCAGACCTACGACATTATCTTTACCGCGCCGATATACCTGGCCAGTGGCACGTTGCAATCACCCGCCTACGTTACCCTATTGCACAACGGGGTGTTGGTGCAAAACCATGTGGAGATACTCGGCTCGACCTACACGCGCGCGCCTCAGTACGAAAGCAACTGCACTCCCTTTGCTCACCGCGAAGAGCAGGCTTGTGATGGAAAGATGCCACTGCTACTGCAGGATCATGGCCAGGTCGTTTCATTCAAGAACATCTGGCTACGAGAACTTTAGATAGTATGCTCGTTAGATCCAGCTTAATACGATCAGTAACTTACAAGAACAAACAAGCAGGGGAATTGAATGGCTTCATTTGAGGGTTTTGAATACGACGTACTGATAGTCGGATCAGGTGCCGGTGGCGGTATGTCGGCCCACATACTGACAGAGGCAGGTATAAGAGTGTTGCTACTGGAAGCGGGTAGAGATTATGACCCGGTTACAGAAACACCGATGTTTCAGCAAAACCACGAAGCCCCTTTGCGCGGCGTCAGCACTAGTGACAAGAACTTCGGCTATTTTGATGCCACCGTCGATGGTGGTTGGCAAGTCCCTGGCGAGCCCTACACTGAAGCTGAGGGTACGCGTTTCATGTGGTGGCGTGCCCGTATGCTCGGTGGTCGAACCAATCACTTTGGCCGCCTGGTACCACGCTTCACGCCAGAAGATTTCAACATGGCCGATCGTGATGGCTTGGGTGAGAACTGGCCCATCGACTATGACGAAGTCGCCCCCTGGTATGACCGAACTGAAAAACTGATTGGTGTTTCCGGCACCAATCCAGACCTAGAAGATACTCCCGCCTCTGCTGATGGCGTTTTGCAACCACCACCAAAACCGCGTGTCTACGAATTGCTGTTGAAAGCGGTTACCGACAAGATGGGCATACCCGCGGTGCCTATGCGCCGAGCGGTGATTACCCAAGACCTTGACGACAGAAAAGCCTGTTTCTATGCCACCGGCTGTGGCCGAGGCTGCTCTATCGGTGCAGCCTTTCAAACTACAACGTCACTACTGCCCTGGGCACAGAAAACCGGCAACATGAAGTTGGTTACCGATGCCATGGTTAAAGAAGTGCATGTTAATGAAAACGGTCAGGCATCGGGTGTCACCTTTGTTAACCGACTCACCAATGAAGACATACGAGTTGACGCTGATAGAGTTATTCTTGCTGCCAGTGCTTGCGAGACTGCTCGGCTAATGTTGAATTCAAAGAGCGCTTTGCATGCCAATGGCCTGGCTAATAGCAGCGGACAAGTAGGGCGTAATCTAATGGACTCTCTGGGTGCCGATATGGGCGGTTATATACCCGCCTTAAAAGGTCGTCCCAAATACAATGAAGACGGCTATGCCAGCAATCATTTGTATATTCCCTGGTGGGACAATGAAGGCCAGAAGGATGGCTCGCTTAATTTCACCCGCGGCTACCATTTTGAAGTAGGCGGCGGCTTTAGCTCTCCGGGTATGGGCGTTGCTAGTCGTGTCGATGGCTATGGTAAGCGCGCCAAGGACGAGGTGAGGGATTTATACGGTACGGGTATCGGCTTGTCTTTGCGTGGTGAGATGGTACAAAGCGACAACTGCTATTGCGAAATCGACGAAGAAGTTAAGGACAAGTGGGGAATCCCGGTTCTCAAGTTTCATTGGAAATGGTCCGAGCAAGAACTGAATCAGGTTGCTCACGGTCTGGAATGGGGCAAGAAAATCATCGAAGCCATGGGCGGGATTGTCAACAACCCTGATGCCACTCCCCAACAGGCTATCAAGGCTGGCGGGCAAATCATTCACGAAGTCGGCACCACAAGAATGGGCGACAACCCGGCTACTTCGGTTGTTAATCAGTGGGGTCAATGCTGGGACGTAGACAACCTTTATGTTATGGACGGGGGTGTCTTTACTTCTAACCCTCATAAGAACTGCACACTCACTATTCTTACTTTAGCTATGCGCAATGCGACTCACTTAGCCGAACAAATGACTGCAGGAGAAGCCGCATGAGCACTGTGTATAACCCCAAAATGACGCGGCGGGAAAGCCTTAAACGCATGGG
>CALKDE010000383.1 GCA_938082955.1 uncultured Pseudomonadales bacterium | reverse complement strand
TATTTTGTACTCGCCCAGCGCTACAGCCAATGACTGGCTGAGGGAGTTAAGCCCCGCCTTGCTGGCGCCGTAAGCCGCCTTTGTTGGCTCTCCACGAAACGCGCCACGGGACGTGATGTTGACGATACGACCGCCGCCCTGCTCGATCATATGCTTTGCGGCACAGAAACAGATGTTGGCCGGGCCGATAAGATTGGCGTCGATCGTTTGCTTCCAAGCCTGTTGCCAGTCTTCGTAGTTGGTGGTTGGCAGTGGGTGGTAGATGCCGATGCCGGCATTGTTCACGACGATGTCCAAGCGGCCAAAGCTCTTTATTACAGCATCAAGCGCTTTCTTGACCTGATCTGCGTCGGCGACATCCGCTTTGATTGCTAGGTGAGAGTTTCCTTCAAGCTCGGCGAGAGTCTTATCGGCGCTCACCTGATCACTGCGAAACAGTACTGCTACTCGCGCACCCTTTTTCGCAAACGCAAAAGCGATCGCCTTACCGATACCTCGAGTGCCGCCTGTAACTAGCACCGTCTTATTAGTAAAATTCAAACTAGTGTTCCCTCAATTGTTGCGCCGATCCATTTTAAAAAATTTCACCGCTAAACTATCCCATCCATCTTTGCCAAACGCTGAACTAATTCCTCAACTCTAGTGCTATAGCCCCACTCGTTGTCGTACCAACTCACGACTTTCACCATGCGATCTTGCATTACCTGTGTCAGTAATGAATCGAATATACTGGAGTGGGAATTGCCGATAATATCGCTACTAACTATCTCATCGACGGAGTACTGCAAGATACCTTTCATGGGCCCGAGCGCGGCTGCCTGCATTGCCGCGTTTATCGATTCGACCGTGACATCTGAGTCCAGCTCGAGAACAAGGTCTACAATGCTGCCATCGGGAATGGGCACGCGCATCGCCAGACCATCCAGCTTGCCAGCCAGTTCGGGCATAACCAGACCAATCGCTTTGGCCGCCCCAGTTGAAGTCGGCACTATATTGGTAGCGGCGTTACGTGAACGCCGCTTGTCGCTAGCATGGGGCGAATCTATTAGCCGTTGACCCGACGTATAGGCGTGCACTGTAGTAAGCAAGCCTCGACGAATTCCGAAGGAATCGTGTAACACCTTCGTAAGCGGTGCTGCGCAGTTCGTCGTGCAGCTCGCATTGCTAATAATCGTACTGGAAGGTGTAACCACATGATCATTAACGCCGCTCACTAAAGTTGCATCCAGAGGATCTTTACAGGGCACAGTAAGCACAACACGTTTAGCGCCGCCATCGATATGTTTCTGCAAATCTACTAAATGCCTGAAGGCGCCGGAGCTTTCGATGACGTAATCGACTCCCAGTTCCTGCCACGGCAGTTTTGCAGGGTCTCTTTCGCTCAACACTTTAAACTTGTCGCCGTCGATTTCCATCACGTCGCCATCAAAGCCCACCTCACCGGGAAACACGCCATGCGTACTATCATACTTAAATGCATAGGCGAGCTGATCTGGACTGGCAAGGTCATTAACCGCAACCACATCATAGTGTTTACGAAGCTTCGCGATACGCATGATGGTTCGACCGATTCGACCAAAACCGTTGATAGCAATTTTAGGTAACGCCATAGAACTTCTCCAAGACTCCACGATGCCTATTCAGCCAACATCTTCTCAGTTAGCTCCCAAAGTTTCATTGCTCCTTCTTCGCTTACAGCCCAGGGTGCAACATCGCAGAATCTGGGCGAGTCCTGCGTGGCTAGATTAGACACGTCGCAATCCTCACAATACAGACCCCCGGTGTCGGCGAGCGCATCGCTGGTTGCGGCCCACAATGTCGTACTGCAACCCTGCGTAGTCGACTTGAACAAGGCAGCAACCTGCTCTGAGATATTGCCATCGGCATCAGTCCAGCCTAGTGCCATCATCTCTTCGTTGGGCAGGTGCCGTTGCAGTGGGGTAAGAATACCGCCCGGGTGAACCGAGAACGCCTGTATACCCTGATCTCGATACTTCATGTCCATACCAAGCGCGAACAAAGAATTGGCCGTTTTCGCCTGTGCATACGCAGTCCATTTCTCGTAGTCGGCGGAATCGAAATGCATATCGTCCCAGAGAATATCGCTACGGCGATGCCCGATAGAGGAGAGACAAACCACGCGCGACGAACCAGCGTTCAGAAGTAGTCCCCGCAATTTGTGAGTCAAAACGAAATGCCCTATATGGTTGACAGCGAATTGCGATTCCCAGTTATTGCCGACCCGCGCTTCTGGGCAAGCCATAATGCCGGCATTATTAATCAATAAGTCGAGTTTTGATTCGCGCTTTGTTACCGATGCCGCATAGCCACGAACGCTTGCTAGATCGGCAAGGTCCATCGCATCAACAATTACTTCACCTTCTATGTCCTTTAAGTTTTCCTTTGCTTTGTCAGCCGTACGTACCGGCACATAAACTTTTACGCCACTAGCTGCCAGTGCCCGCGTAGTCTCCAAACCGATACCGGAGTAACCACCGGTTACGACCGCGACTTTGCCTGACAGCTCTTTGCC
>CALKDE010000382.1 GCA_938082955.1 uncultured Pseudomonadales bacterium | reverse complement strand
ATGGGCAGAAAGCGCCACCTTGGGATACTGCCCTCAGGACAGCACTAGTGATTTCGATAATGAGATGAATTTGTTCGATTGGATGTGCCAGTGGCGCAAGCCAAGCCACGGCGATCAAATCGTTCGTGCTACGTTGGGCAGGCTATTGTTCTCAACAGAAGACTTCGAGAAATCTGTGAAAGTCTGTTCTGGTGGTGAAAAAAATCGCCTGCTATTCGGCAAACTAATGATGAGCGATCCTAACGTACTGATACTGGATGAACCAACCAATCACTTAGATATGGAAGCCATCGAATCTTTGAACCTAGCGCTGGATTATTATGAAGGCACATTGATTTTTGTGAGCCACGATCGTGAATTTGTTTCGTCATTGGCCACCAGAGTCATCGAGATTAAAGATCAGCAGTTGATAGATTTTCAGGGCAACTACGAAGAGTACCTGGCAAGCCAGCAAGATACGGCAGGTATCGCGAATATCAGATAGACACTCTTTGAACCGGATATCCCCGCACTGAGATAGCGCTATTCCAGTTTGTTAGTTCAGCGTCTTTGTGCTGTGGCTGCAGACTACGAAATACGAAATAACTGGAGTTTAAATAAAATACAGCCGTCTGAAGCCCAGCAATTGGTAGGCACCAAATCCTAAAAGCTCACCACTTAGACACCTTTCTTCTAAAGGTCTCTAGCGGCCACCTCAACTGTATGATTTGACCCATGCCCAATTCCTAGTTACATTCGCATGAACTACTGCAAGGATTAGTCATGCATTTACCTTCCTCCTCACACCTTTTTCCCAAACTGTGCTTGTTCACCTTCTTAATACTGCCTAGCTTTACATCTGCAGCACAGGAAGAAGAAAAAGAGACCGCCAAAATTCCTGAACCCAGACATTTTGTAAGCGAACATTCGGGACAATTTAATGGTGAGCGCATTGACTATACTGCAACAGCTGGCGAAACCTATTTGCGCGACTTATTTGACGAACCAACAGCAACTATCTTCACCTTTAGCTATGTCAAAACAAATCTTTCTGCTAACGAGTCTAGGCCGGTCACTTTCGTTTGGAACGGTGGTCCAGGCTCGGCATCCACGTGGTTACATATGGGCGGCTACGGCCCAAAAAGAATTGTAGTTCCCTCGGAGGCAGAACACTCCGGCATTCCTCCTTATCCTACTGTTGATGCACCTGAAACGATTTTGGACGTTACCGACTTAGTTTTTATCGACCCGGTTGGGACGGGTTTTTCTCGCGCGCTTGGTGAGCATGAAGGTGCTGAATTTTGGGGATTGAATGAAGATGCAGATTCTATGGCTAGCTTTATTCGAACATGGATAACAGAAAATGAACGCTGGAATTCTCCTAAATTTTTACTCGGAGAAAGTTTTGGAACGACGCGTGCTGCAGTGGTGGCCAATATCTTGGAAGGAGATTTATCTATTAGTTTGAATGGAATAGTCTTTGTATCCCAGGCTCTAGACTATCAAGGCTCAACCCCCTATGTCAGAGACAATATCATTTCTCATATTACTTATTTGCCAACAATGGCAGCGACGGCGCTTTATCACGACACAATTCAGCCCAAGCCAAGCAATCAGCAACAGTTTATACAACAGGCACGAGAATTTGCTGTTGACGAATACCTGCCAGCCCTTTTTAAAGGAAGTGCTATCGGCCAATCGGAATTCAACTCAGTGCGAGATCGCTTAGCTTACTTTACTGGCTTAAGCGTGGAGTATGTTGAACGTGCAAATTTGCGAGTGCAAGGCAATCGATTTAGAAAGGAATTACTGCGAGATGAAGGTTTGTCTGTAGGAGGATTAGATGCCCGCTATACAGCAGACGAGGTTGACGATCTAGCTGTGACATCGGCAAGAGATGCCGCCAGTGATGCGATATCCGGTGCTTATCGATCAGCACTGATGAGCTATATGGCAAGCGACTTAGATGTGAAATGGGATAGGCGCTACCTGGACCCCGCAGACCCTGATATAAGCCGAAAATGGCGATGGCGAACGGAGCCAGATGACTCCTCATGGGAACCAACCTATGTAAATACTGCGCACGAGTTAGCGTCTGCGTTAAGAATCAACCCAAGCCTTAAGGTCATGATTGCTTCAGGTTACTACGATATGGTGACGCCTTTTTTCGATGCGGAATTCACTTTGAATCGGCATGACATTCAAGCAGACCAGCTTCAGTTTGAATATTATCAGGCAGGGCATATGATGTATGTAAATGAACCTTCTAGAATCAAACTGCTTCAAGATACACGTGCGTTCATAAACCAACAATTGCAGCAATGAGGCGACTGCCTGAGCCGAATTGTAGCCAGGGCTACCGTTCAGATGAGGAATTTTTCCCTATAGAAGTGACACGCATTCTTTCAGATGAGATAGGCGAGATTAGAACCAGGCATTGGAAGGAAAGCATTGCCGGTGGCTTCCAGTAAGCATCATTAGCTGACAGCAGACTCTAGCAAGGTCAACGCCCCAGCATCTGCATCGAGCCTAGCTCGAACTCCTAAGGGCACTACCGTTTTATCCTCGATGTGTCCAATCATCGCGCCGCGCAGCGTAGGTATGCCAAGCGGCTCAAGGCGGTCTCGCAAAACCTCTTCCATACTGAAGGTATTACTGTCATAGCCATCATCAGTAAATTTCCCCAACACAATTCCAGCAACCTGTTCCAACTTACCGGCCATCCACAAATGCGTGAGCATACGGTCAACGCTGTATGGCGGCTCGTCAACATCTTCCAGAAATAAAATAGCACCCTCGAATTGGGGCTCGAACGGTGTACCCAGAAGAGTCACCATCAAAGACAGATTGCCACCTACCAGATGGCCTTCAGCCACGCCGGAAACGATAGTTGTCAATCGGTTCTTCCAATCGACCACGCCGGGGCGAGTTTCGAATTCAGGGGGTTCGCCAATACGAGCGATTTGGGCCGGCTCGATTAGAACCTTTTTATATTGCTCATACGTGTAGTTCGAAAAATTTCCACCGGCAATGGGCCCATGAAAAGTTACCAGGCCAGTTCGCAAATAAATGGCGTTCAGTATCGAGGTGATATCACTGTATCCCATAATAACTTTAGGGTTGGCGGCTATCATGTCGTAGTCGAGATAGCGCAGCAATCGCCCAGAACCATAACCCCCTCTTACACAAAATATCGCATCGATATCAGTATCGGCAAACATGGCATTGAGGTCATCGGCGCGCTGTTGGTCGGTACCTGCCAAATACTGAGTTCGACTAAAAAGATTAGCAGCCGGTTCTGCCGAGAACCCAAGCGAACGCACTAAGTCCATGGCAGCATGCAATTCTTGGTCTTCAGGCACGTTACTGGCAGGTGTAACCAAACCCACACTCATGCCTGGGCGCAGACGCTTAGGCTTAACAGTGTTCGAGATTGCTGCCGCGTGCACACTGCTTGATAGCCCGAATACTCCCATTGCTAGAGTTCCACTGGCGGCTAGTAATTCTCGCCGTGTAAGTGCCATGTTTGCTGTCCTGTATTGTTAGCTTACGATGATTAAGACTATCGACAGGCCCGGGTATTGTAAATAAGGAATTGATCTGGTTTCACATAGTAACTCGAGTATCAGAATTTATTTTTATGCACATTGTGCCTCAGTGTTTTTGTCGAGCACTAGCCTAGTCGAATCAAATTGCTGCTATCTCCAAGTGCCTTAAACTCTGACCCTTCATATCAACCCTTCATACCACACAGGCCCGCTGTGCCTTCTAAGCCCATTATAAGCAGCACCGGTAAGCCACGCCTTGCTAGTGATAGGTGATAGGTGATCGGTTATCGGTGATCAGCACGAAATAAAATCCATTCTCAAGCAGGGCCTGCTGTTTGCAGAATATGGAGCGTTAGTTGATTGCTTTTAAACAGCTGACTCAACACACTAATACGCAATGGTATTTTTATTGAAAATTAAGCGCTCGCACTAGTAGCCTTTAAGCTGAGTTATTATTTAGCAGCAACGATGGAAAAAAACTATTACATCGGATACCTTTTCCTACAACTTTACACCTACGAAAAGGGTTTAAACTTATGCGGATCAATACAAATGCCGATTCTAATCGTAGTCTTCTCCTATTCAGCTGTATATTCCTGTTGCAGGCCTGCCAAGGAAATCTCCTGTCCGCAGGCGTTTCTTCAGAGCTATCCACATCCATCGAGGAAGAAAATACGGTTCGCCTTGCTGCTGAATATGGCGCCCAAATAAGAACGA
>CALKDE010000381.1 GCA_938082955.1 uncultured Pseudomonadales bacterium | reverse complement strand
TGAAGGCTTTGGTCCACGCGGGATTGATGTAGATAAAAATGGCGTGGTCTGGACAGCGCTATCGGGCAGTAGTCATTTGGCAAGCTTCGATCGCAGCAAGTGTGAGGTGATGAATGGTCCAACGGTTGTTGATTCTCAGCACTGCCAAGAGGGCTGGACTTTACATGAAGTGCCTGGTCCTGCACTTAAAGGAACCGACGTCAAGGCAGACTTTCATTACTATAACTGGGTAGATAATTTTAATACGCTTGGGCTTGGTGAAAATTTACCGATTGCGAACGGTTCGGGTTCTGATTCCTTGCAGGTTCTAAACCCGGAAACTGGTGAGTGGGTCATCATGCGAGTGCCTTACCCGCTAGGATTCTATTCTCGCGGTCTGGACGGTCGTATCGATGATCCTGATGCAGGGTGGAAAGGACGCGGCGTGTGGGCAAACTATGGAACTAACTTCAATTGGCACACCGAAGGCGGCAAGGGCACGACCAGTAAGATGGTCAAGTTTCAAGTTCGGCCCAATCCTCTAGCCCATTAGGCTTGAGCTCGAGCCCCAAAGAAAGGAAATAGGATCGAGTTAGGATGCCGTTATGTGTTTTTAGTCGGCCTCCATCTGATTCCAGTTTCAAAACCAGCAAGATAGCTGGCAATTGTTAGTAAGGAGGTAGAACCATGTCTAAATCTGCTAGAAGAATAATTCTGATCGTATCTTTACTGGGACTAGTGCCACTGTTTTCTGCGACATCGCAGGCGCAGCTTGCTGAAGCTAGAGAGGCTGAAACTGAAAAACTGATCTCACTCTCTAGGCGCCCAACTTCTACAATGGATGGGCCGTATGAGATGGTTGAAAATTGGCCAACCTTACTTCTTGGTCAGGAATGGGGAGCCGCTATTGGGCTGATTCCAGATGACACCGGCGGGCTTTGGATGCTGTTTCGTTCCGAGCCGCCTATCAATTATGTTAATGCTGAAGGACAGATCACCAAGAGTTTTGGCGAAGGCATGATTGTTCAGGCGCATGGTTTCTGCATGGACAATGACGGAAACCTTTGGGCAGGAGACAGCGGCCCCTTCAGTGATGACCCCTCAACTGTCGGTCGCGGATTCCAGATTCACAAGTTCAGCCCCGATGGTGAGCATTTATTAAGTCTTGGGCAGGCCGGTGTTTCGCGAGCAGGAACACAGACGTTCATTGGTCCCACCGCGTGTGCTGTGATGCCCGATGGCAATATTGTAATCGCCGACGGCCACTGGCCGCGCCCTTCCAATGCGCAGCAGGATGGCGATCGTTTGGTAGTGATAACGCCCGCGGGCGAGTTTGTCCGAGAAGTCGGAAAAATGGGGGCTGGCCCGGGTGAATTTATGGGACCGCATGCTCTGGCCTACGATGCGCAGGGACGTCTGTATGTGGCAGACCGCTCCAACAACCGTGTGCAGATATTGGATGAGAATCTGGAGTTTGTAGACGACTGGAGACATTTCGGGCGACCCAGTGGTATCACGGTTCTGGAAGATGGAACCTTCGTGGTCGCTGATTCAGAATCTGGCGGACTTCTTGGGGGGCCGTCAATCGCGCCAGAAGGTGGGGGGCGCGTAGCACGAAACTCAGGTTTTCAGGTAGGCATTCGCATCGGACAGACTAATGGTTCATTGCAATACTATATTCCCGGAACCCGACCAGAGGGCATGGCTGCTGATAATCTAGGCAATATTTTTGCTGGGCTTACCGGTGGCTGTGACGTGAGCCCGTCAGGTGGATGTTTGCAGAAATGGGTTAGAAAATAATTTATTGCTTGGCTTCGCAGAATAAAGTCCTAATAAAATACGACAGGGCTTTCTCAACGAAGTTCATGCAGGCGCTCACCCACGGTGGGGCCTGCTGTGAAAGATAACAAGCTGAGGAACTATCGGAGCTTACAATAACAAATGAAACTATCTCCATTCACGAGTGCAATCCTCTGTCTGTTCTTAGCGGTTGGTCAGGCGGTTGCTCAATCGTCAGGCGATACGGATTCTATTGAACAGATATTCAATAATGTGCGCATCATCATCGGTGACGGCACGGTAATTGAGCGGGGATCTGTGCTGATTCGCGGCGATACTATTTTGGCTGTTGGGCCAATGGCAGGCAGCGATGTTTCTGACGGTGTAGTTAGTCATGATCTTAGCGGAAAAACACTCATCCCTGCGCTCGTTAATACCCACGCCCATCTAGGCTGGGAGGCTTACGGCGATTGGGGGTCTACTTTATTTACAGAGGAAAATCTCACTGATCATCTCTACCGTCACGCCTATTACGGTGTAGGTACGATCATATCCACGGGTAGCGATAAAGAGGACGTTGCCTCACGGATAAAGCTGGAACAGTTGCGCGGCAACATCGGCGGCGCACGCTATCATCAATCGCCTGGCATGGGTTCTCCAGGCGGCGGACCTAACCCGCGTTTTACCGACGATCCCAACTACTGGGGAGTCAACCCGGTTACCGATCCCGAGCAGGCGGTAAGAACAGTAAAAGAACTAGCCGCTAACGGATATGGGATCGCCAAGATATGGGTGGACTCGCGAGACGAGCGTCGCGGGGCACAAGTAAAACTGGCACCGGAAATCTATACGGCGGTTCTGCAGACGGCTTCGAATTACGACATGCGAATCATCGCCCATGCCACCACGCTGGATGATCATAAGTCTCTTGTTAATCTAGGCAACAGGCGCTTCATCCATATGCCCTATGATAGGGAAGTGGACGATGAGTATTTGGAAATGGTCAAACAGAATAATGTCTACATCGTTCCAACACTGGGTATGATTACCAAACGCGAGCCCTACTATATTCCAGCTTTTCAGGACCCTTTCTTCTACGATCAGGTGCCCGCGTCGGTGCTTGAGTCGCTTGATGACAACTACAACGCTCCACCTGCTAATCAAAACGCAGAGTCGCAGCAGCGCTCAGCTATGCTGGCTAGAAATCTCTTAAAATTGAAAGGTCACATAATTCTCGGAACCGATGCGGGAGCGGTCGGTGATTTTTTCGGCTACGCGGACCACGTTGAGCTAGAACTATTTGTGCGTATGGGGATGAGTCCGGCTGAGGCTATCGTTGCGTCGACTTCGCGTTCTGCTGAGGCATTCGGGCTAGATAGCGTAGGCAGCCTCAAGGCGGGAAAGGCGGCAGACTTCCTTATCCTCGATTCCAATCCATTAGTAGATATTCGCAACACACGGCAGATCTTTGATGTCTATCTGCGCGGCAAAAAAGTAGACCGGGAAGCACTAAAACAACAATGGAGCCAGTAAGATGAATAGTTCACGTCACAATCGTCATAGGCCATTAACAAGTACGCTAGGTGCGTTAATTTTTTCTACTTCTTTAATTGCTTTCGCGCAGAACGGCAACAGCGACGGAGAGTGGCCCAGCTATGCTGCCGATGCAGGCTCCACCAAATACACAAGCCTGAGCCAAATTGATGGGAACAACTTTGCTGGACTCGAAATAGCGTGGCGCTGGCAATCCATCGACGGCGAGTTGGACTTCGAGGCCCTATTGGGTCCCGGTGCAGAAGTAGGATTCGGTCGGCTTCAGGCGACACCACTTATGATTGATGGGGTGTTGTATTTGCTGACTGCCCTAAACCAGGTAGTTGCTCTGGACGCGGTCAGCGGTGAAGAGTTATGGCGCTATGATCCCGAAGTCTATATGTCTGGTGTTTCAAACAGCCCCCTTGGTTTCCATCACCGCGGAGTAGCCTGGTGGAGTGACGGCAGTGAGTCGCGAGTGCTAATGACAACCAATGACGGTTTTATCATTTCTTTGAATGCGCAGACGGGCAAGCTGGACACGGATTTCGCCGGCGGGCGCATCGATATGACCAATGATATTCCACGAGCTGAGCGTGATTTGCTCGACTACACGGGCGCTCAGCCTTTAGGCGGTGTGTCGCCGCCTACCGTTGTGGGAGACGTATTGGTAGTTCAACACATCACCTCAAATCGTCCTCGCTTCAAGGAACGTCCACCCACATGGGTTCGTGGCTACAACATCCGCAGCGGTGAGCTGATCTGGACTTTCCATACCATCCCACAGGGAGGCGAATTTGGCGTAGAGACTTGGCAGGAAGAATCGTGGCGTTACACAGGCAATGGTGGTGTATGGACACAGATGAGTGCAGATCTTGAATTGGGCTACGTCTATCTCCCAACCGAAGCATCGACTAATGATTTCTACGGCGGCCATCGGCCAGGCGACAACCTGTTCACACAAAGCCTAGTCGCTCTGGATGCCAGTACTGGCGATCGAGTCTGGCATTTCCAAATGATTCACCATGGTCTATGGGACTACGATACGCCTGCGGCTCCCAACCTGATCGATATCACTGTCGATGGAAGAGAGATCAAGGCAATAGCACAGGTAACCAAACAGGGATTTACCTACGTATTCGACCGTGCTACGGGCGTTCCTGTATGGCCCATTATCGAGCGGGCAGTACCTGCGGCCACCATCCCAGGGGAGAGAGCTTCGCCAACTCAACCCTTTCCAACTAAGCCGCCGGCGTTTGCTCTGCAAGGGCTCACCGAAGATGACCTAATCGATTTCACTCCCGCGCTTCGTGCAGAGGCAGTACAAAGGTTGGAGAACTTTACCTACGGGCCTTTGTTCACTCCGCCCAGCCTGCCTCAAGGCGACAAACGTGGAACGGTATTAATGCCCGGTGCAGGTGGCGGCGCCAACTGGACTGGCGCGGGTATCGATCCTGAGTCCGGAGTCTTGTTTGTCCCTTCAAGGGATAGTGCAACAGTGCCTCGTATGGGAACACTCGATGGCGATGAGTCGAACTTCAATTACTTTCGATTGAACTTTTTGGGTGTAGCGGGACCGCAAGGCCTGCCAATATTAAAGCCACCGTATTCCACAATTACTGCATTCGACATGAATAGTGGAGAAATACTGTGGCGAGTTCCAAACGGAGCCGGTTCGGCGCAAGTTGAAAACAGTCCGGCATTAGCAGGAATCGACCTGCCTCCCCTTGGTGGTGGCGGGCGTCATGCAGTACTCGTTACTTCGAGCTTACTCATTCATGGACAAAATGCTGGCTATGGTCCTTTGCTAGTTGCTCGCAACAAAGAAACTGGCGCAGAGATGGCGACAATTGAAATTCCAGCCAATCCAAGTGGCGCACCTATGAGTTATTCGGTCGATGGTCGACAATACATCGCGATTAGTGTTGGTAGCACACCGGTACCGGAACTTGTGGTTTATGCGTTGCCCTAAATAGGGTAAATACGAAGAGCTAGCCGAGCAGCAGCCCGCCTCGCCAAGTTAGTAGGCGGCACCGGTTG
>CALKDE010000380.1 GCA_938082955.1 uncultured Pseudomonadales bacterium | reverse complement strand
ACGATGTTGAAATTCTCCATTCCCTGCGTTCCATCTATCAGAGTTACCCAATCGTTGTCAGCTGCCTGAATGAGAGAGGTTGCTAATACTGTAGATACCCCAACAAAGAGTAGCCCAATGTATTTCGATAATTTGTAGACTGATCTCATCGCATGTTTCTCCTAAATGGTTCTAAGAATGTTCTAACCAGAGACTAAAAGCTCTTGCGCGAAAAAGCTATGCCTGTAGGGCACTATTTATCTAAGGTTTGTAAACATGTTTCTAGTGATTCCTCTACTTCTTCGATAGCGCGCTCATCATTATTGGAGAAGCGCTGCAAGGTGTAACTTTGTAGGAACAATTTCGCCGCTCTTACTCGGACCGAAGACCATTGTTCGGGTAGATTCTGGGCATAGGTGCTTGCCGTCCAGGATTCGTTCACCGGCAGGTTCGCCGAAATCAGGAAACGTTGCCAGACTTTCTGCCAGCGCTCAGTGCGCGAATCGAATTTCTTCTGGTGGTGCTGGATGCGGCGATATTCCCGCACAAACAAGAACAGCAGAATCAACAGACCGCCATAGCGAACCAGGTCCGTTATGAGCTCATTGGCGAGTACAGCATCAATTATTTTTTGCCACTGCCCGGCTAGGCGATGATAAAAGGCGCTGAATGGATTCGACTCATAGCCTTCAAAGAAACTCGTAATGCTAGGCGGCGTAGGGTCGATGGTGTGCCAATAGCCTTCTGCGTCCTGCCATTCGACCCAACTGTGGGCATCACGTTCGCGAACCAGCCACATCTCGTCGGACAGCTGCTCATGAATAACATAGCCGCCGACTACGCGCGCGGGAATGTCGTTCGCACGCAGAGCCAGAGTCGCGCCTGTCGCGAACCAGAAGCAGTAGGCGGGTTGTTCACGCAGGAAGAAGTCGTGAAACGGTTGCTGTGGATCGAAATTTGTTTCTAGCGAGTAAGTGCGCGCGATGAAATGCTCTAGTACGTTGTAGACGGTCTGTTGATTATCACTGGCAAGGAATTCTGCACTTTTCGTCTGTAGGTCCGCATCCCAGAACGAAGGTAACTGAAGATTGATCTCATTGAATGCGTCAGGTGTCGATTCGTTGCTAGTCTCAATCTCCCAGCGTCTGTCGGCGCCGCGGTCGTAGACAGGGGACCAAACATCTGCCGCATTGAGTGTGAGTGCCTCAAAGCGACCAATTAGATGGCTAGTGTTGGGGCTCATAAATACGAAGTTGTTGCTGGCAAGACTTTGTACGTCGATACGCTGCGGCAGGAAATTATTTTTTGGAAATTGATGGTTATTCATCTCAAAGCGTAGCTGATTACTTTCTTCGATGTCCGCATCGAATAACGTGAGTGCGAACAGAGGCCGCTCTACCGGCAGCCACACTAAATTCTCGTCTAGTTCAACGAGTCGATTGCCAACGAGATACGGATTTGGACGACCCTTTGTTGTAGCACGCATAACAGCGCGGTTGGAAGGTTGCAGGAATGCTGAGGCACGCAGCTGCTGTCTGGGTGAGAATCCAGTCGGCGTAAAATTGTTGCCACTTGGAAACATGTCTCCCAATGCAGCAATGACTGGCCCTTGTCCAATACTCAGCAGTACGCCCAACAGTGGCACAACCAAGAACAGCGGTAGCAATAACAGGAGACGTGAGAGTAAAAAGTCGGCACAGCGGTCCGCCATTAAGGTGATACTAGCAATTAAAATTGTTGCAATACTGAGTAGAGCAACAGGTACGCCGAATATTTGTACTATTGTTTGTTCAGGCGGCGAAATGAGCAATACCAGGAGTAAGCCCAGTACAAGAATTGTTTGCGAGTTGCGATTCAGTGCTAGGTGGGTGACGGTTTTTTCCCCGGATGCAAATAGCCACAGTTGGTATGTTAATAAACTAAGCGTTAGGCCCGCGCCTAGTCCGTTGGTCTGCGCCCAAGAATTTTCGAGTGCCCAGTCTTCCAGAACCTGGCTGCCGAGAAAGCCGCCAAGCGCCAGCAGAACAAAAGACAAACCCCAAGTAGGCCGCTCGATCTGTACTAACTTCAGTGCGCCAAGAGCGCTTAAGCCTGCCCCCAGCCAGATGACAATTGTTAGTTCCATGGACAATCCCAGATGTAGGGACTCCAAGGCCAAGAAAATTGCCAGAAAGATCTGTCCCAGAGGCATTAGCTGGCCTCCTTATTCGAAGGTTTCTCAAACTTAACCTTCAGCTGTTCTTTTAGTTTTGCCTTAGAGCCCGTAGCAGCTGTCGATGTGAGTGATGTCGTAATCTCGACAAAACTACTGCCTTCTGGAAGGCGGCCACTATCCTCTGCTGTTTCGCTAATAAGAAAGACCAGCACTAGAATGCCTGCACGCTGCCAGCGATCCACCAGTGCTTCTGCTTTCTTCGTCCAGCGTCCAAGAACCAGCACATGGATGCCTTCATCTAATAGAGCCGAATCCGGGAGAGTATTGAGTTCTTCCGAGTAGCCGCGTTGCGGCTTGCAAGTCGCTATGTGCTGGTAGAATTGATGCGTGTCTTCGAGGGTATGCCAGCTAGGCCCGGTTGCTAGTGCTACTAGGCTAAAGCCTTCATTGTGTGCACAAAGACCAATTTCTACGGCCAGTGCTAAGCGCTCCTCTAATGGTTCCTCATCAATAGGCCGACGCTGCCAGGCCTGAAAGTTGGCTAAGCTTAGATCCACGATAAGGCAGACCTTGTTGCGCCTTATCTGCTCGACGCCCTCGAACACTTTGCTCATCGGTTCGCCGTAACGACTGCTGGCACGATGATCCAGACGACGCAGCGAGTCACCGGTCTGGTAGGGCCGTGAATAGGCGTAGTCTAATGAGGGGCCTTTACGTGCGCTCTCACTGCCGAAGGTTAGATGCTTGCTGGCCTGCTCTACAAGTTTGCGCAGCGATGGAACTGTAACCTTCAAGATTTTAGGTAAGACATAGACATCTGCGGATTCTTCTACTCTTGTGGTAAATCGGGTAAGGAAGAAAGGGAAGTAAGTCTGCACGGCGAGGCCTGAAAGATTTACTATGCCGCGTCTTTGCGGCTCGCAGTGAACCAATAGCGTGGTGCTTTGACCCGTGGGAAGCTTCTGTCGATGCGGGCGCGACCATTCCTTAGGCCAACGGCCATAGGGTACGACCATCTCGCGCAGGGAAAAATTGTACAGACTAAAGCGGCCGTTGTTTGTCACCTTGATTTTCGACGAGAGCGCCTGTCCGGCGACTGCAGTGTTCGGTGTTTCACGCTGGATTGATATCTTGGGTCTACAGATATAGCCCAGCAGAGCACTCCATAACAATAAACCTACACCGAAGGCACTAGTGAATAGAAGAAATTCACTGCTGGTTCTATAGCTAAACAAGAAGATGAGGAGTGAGCAGATGAGGATGATCTTGCCGGTGCGCGTTAAGCCATCGTAGTAAAAGCGACGAAACAAACGCAGCAGTAATTTTGCGCGATGTTCAGACCAGCGTGGAACGAGGCGCAAATTCGAGAACCAGCGCACTAACCTCCACCAGTGAATGAGGAGTGTCTCCTCGGGCACACGTACAGGACGATCGGCTAATTCACTCATGAAAAGAACCTAAGGAGAACAGCGCCAGGGCTAGCAGGTTCGGGGTCAGAGTAAAAACCATTTGAAGAGTTGTCAGTATTCATAGTTTGGACGACTGGTTTTTACTCTGACCCCATTTATCTAGCTACCGAGGCACTGGAATGCTTGCCACAATGTTTTGCATCAACTCATGGGCCTGAGTGCTGTCGTTGTCACGACCGTGCCGCGGGAGAAGACGATGATTCCACACAGGCGGGATGAGCTGCTGTATGTCTTCAGCAATTACCTGTTGTCTACCCTTAACCAAGGCATAGCCTTTGCAGGCAGATGCCAAATGCATTGATCCGCGCGGAGAAATCCCAAGTTTTATGTTCGGCTCGATGCGCGTCGCTCTTGCGAGTGTCACGATGTAGCGCGCTAGGTCGGCGTGCAGATGCACTTTATCGCAGGCATCGCGCAGAGCTGCGACGGAAACTTTATCCAAAACCGCTAGCGGATCACGCTTCGCCGCCTCGCGGTATTCGCCGAGCAGATGCAGCTCTGCATCGGTGTCTGGGTAGCCGAGTCTGATTGAGGTTAGGAATCTGTCTAGCTGTGCCTCTGGTAGAGGATTGGTGCTATCAAAATCGATTGGGTTTTGCGTGGCGATCACGGTAAACAGAGTCGAAAGCGGCTGGTTTACACCGTCGGCGGCCACATAGCCTTCCTCCATAGCTTGAAGAAATGCAGACTGGCTTCGCGTCGGCGCACGGTTAATCTCATCTGCTAGCAGAAAGTCGGTGAAGATCGGGCCGGGTGAGAAAGTAAATTTGGCTTCGCTGGCGTTATAGATGCTGCCACCCAATATATCTGCCGGGAGGATGTCGTTGGTAAATTGTATACGGTTAAAATCTAGTCCGAGTATCTGTGCCAGACCCTTGGCCAAGGTTGTCTTGCCGACACCGGGCACATCCACGACCAGCACATGGCCCCTGGCGATAATGCTGGCTAGCAGTAGTTCAATTACGAAATCATCACCCAGCCAGTGCTGAGCGAGGGATTGATGCGCCTGCTCCAAAAGGGAGACTAGCCGGCTCAGGTCATCTTGCTTGGGCTGCTCTATTGGTTCCACTTTTGATTCCCTATTGACTCCATCGGCGGATATTAGCAGCGGATGGGTCTATTTTCAGTAGAAGTTTGTTAATCTGGGCTTGCTGGAACCGAATTCGGCCAAAAGTATGTCCCAAGACATGTTTAACAATAAGAAGGAATACACCATGCCAGTCCTCAGCTCTTTCAACCGCTGCCTATCGGCGGCTCTATCTGCAGCCGCTGTAGCTCTGCTGTTAAGCACCTCTAGTGCCGTGGCTCAAGCTCAAGCTCAAGCTCAAGCTCAAGCACTGCTGGAGAATTACACGCCAGTCACGCTGGAAGAGCTAGCTAATCCGCCAGCTAGCGATTGGTTGATGTGGCGCGGCACGCCGAACAACTGGGCTCACAGCCCTTTGGATCAGATCAACAAAGACAACGTAGACAGCCTACGTCTAGCTTGGTCCTGGACTATGGAGCCGGGCAAGCAAGAAACCACGCCACTGGTGCACGATGGCATCATGTTCCTGCCACAGGCCTGTGATTTTATCGAGGCAGTAGATGCGACCGATGGCACGCCTCTTTGGGAATACAGAAGAGCAACTGTCGATCATGTGGCACCACTGTCCTGCGCTAATCGCAACGGCACTCTTTACAAAGACCAGCTAATTATAGCCACTCGAGACGCTTATATTGTTTCCCTGAATGCTACCAGTGGTGAAGTCACTTGGGAGCGAAAGATTGGCGATTGGACCGTCGGGCAGCATTATTCCGGTGGACCACAGGTGTTCAATGGCAAGGTCATTACCGGTATGTCCGGTTGCTACTACATCAATACCAGCTGCTGGATTACTGCCCACGATGCCGACACTGGCGAAGAGTTATGGCGTACCAATACAGTGCCGAGAATCGGCGAACCAAATGGTGAGAGCTGGGGCGATGTGCCCAACGAGCAACGCCGTGGTGGCTCGGCCTGGATGCCGGCCAGCTTCGATCCTGAACTCAATCTTATTTTTATCGGTGTGGCTGTGCCCATTCCCTGGGGAGAAATTCAGCGCGGCACTCGCGGCGGTGATGTCCTGTACACCAACTCCACTCTGGCACTGGACGCAGAGACAGGAGAAATTGAGTGGTATTTTCAATATATTCCTGCAGGCAATTGGGATCAGGATCATCCCTTTGAAAGACTTATCGTAGAAACCGAAGTCACGCCCGATGTCGAAGCGGTCTCTTGGATGAATCCAAACATAGCATCTAGCGAGCGCAGGAAAGTCATAACAGGTATTCCTGGCAAGCCTGGCATAGTGTGGACGCTAGATGCAGCCACCGGCGACTTTCTCTGGGCAACACAGACCAATTACCAAAATATAATCGTTGGCGTAGACGTAGAAGGGCGTAAGGGAATAACCAATCCGGAAATAGACATCACAGAAATCGGGCAACAGAAGCTCGTCTGCCCAACCACCCAGGGCGGCATTAACTGGAACTCGGTAGGCTATAGCCCACAAACAAATTCGCTATACACACCAACTAATAACACGTGTATGAATTTTGCCCTAAGGCCGGTGGAGCCAACCGTAGGTCTACACCATGCCTCGGCTAGAAGCAGCGTGGATATTGGACCTGAAGATACGGGTCAGGTTGGACAGTTTGCCTCTATAGATGTAGCCACCGGAGAGACACGCTGGACCTATAAGCAACGAGCTGGCATAGGCGGCTCAGTCTTAACAACAGGCGGCGGGCTTGTTTTCGTCTCAGATGATGCCAGACGATTTCGTGCCTTTGATGCCGACAACGGCGACATTCTCTGGGAACAGGTTCTCAACTCGACAGCTGGCGGCTTCCCGGTAAGCTATAGCGTCGACGGAGTGCAGTACATTGCGATAGCGGCAGGCGAAGGTGTTAATTATCGGCGCCACACCCCGGAGATTCGTCAGCGCGGTGGTGGCAACACTTTGTATGTATTCCGATTGCCATAGTACAAAAAATGGAGCGGGCGACGAGATTCGAACTCGCGACAACTAGCTTGGGAAGCTAGAGCTCTACCAACTGAGCTACACCCGCTTAGATTGTATCTAGCGAACAATGATTCTGCGCCATTTAACTTACAATGGGAATGCAGAAATTCAGTTTCGCAGTAGTAAAGTGAGAAGCGACAAGATTGTAAAGTGGCTAGCGATCACAGTAGGTGTGTTGTTTTTGGTCTACGTAGGTTCTATCGCCTGGTTCGAGGTCCGACTTGGCTACAACCAACCACGGGGCAACACCTCATTAGTTATAGCAACGTTTAGTGACGACAACGAACGTCATGAAAGAGTGTTGAGGCTTGAAAAGATAGAGGGCCGCAATTACATTGCTGCCAACCATTGGCCGCGTGCGTGGTACAACCAGGCGATCCATAATCCGAACGTCGAAGTAAAGTTGCCTGGTGAAGATTCGTTCGAAAACTATTTGGCGGTACCATTGGAAGGGGGCGAGGAAGAACATATCAGACAGGTCTACAGCTTCGGTTTCGAGTTTAGATTTCGAACTGGTTTTCCTCCGCGCTATTTTCTGCGGCTGGATCGGCAAACGTAAATAAAATCTGCAGCACCAATTTAAATTAAGGAAGAGAAGTATGTTGTACAGTTTAGGTGAGAATAAGGTCGATATTACAGGCGAAGATTTTTACGTTGCCCCCAGTGCTGACGTAATAGGAAATGTACGCTTGGAAAACAACGCTAGCGTCTGGTTCAACGCCGTAATTCGCGGCGACAGTGAACTTATCACCATTGGCGAGAATTCAAATGTGCAGGATTGCTCGGTGCTACATTCTGACGTCGGCTATCCGCTAACAATCGGCAAGAACGTCACCATAGGTCATAAGGTGATGCTACACGGTTGCACCATAGGCGATAACTCGCTGATCGGCATCAACGCCGTTGTACTCAATGGCGCGAAGATCGGTAAGAACTGCCTGATCGGCGCGAACAGCCTGGTTACAGAGGGAAAAGAAATTCCTGATGGATCTCTAGTGATGGGGTCTCCTGCTAAAGTAGTAAAGGCTCTATCCTCTGAGCAGCAGCTTGGCTTGGCTAGGAGTGCAGAGGTTTATGTTGCGAAGTTTAAACAGTTTAAGGCGGAATTACAGGCGGACGATCGATAACCGTTCTAATAAATAGCATTGATTCATTGTGCATTTATGCTTCTCCTTAACTACTCACTATAGAATATTACTACTATGTTTTACGAACCCAAGAAAAAAAATCACGGCCTGCCCAAGAACCCTTTTAATAGTTTGATTATCCCGCGTCCTATTGGTTGGATCAGCTCCGCTGACGAGTCGGGCATACACAATCTTGCACCTTATAGTTTTTTCAATGCGGTCAGCTACAGTCCGCCAACCGTAATGTTTTCCGGCGGTGTAGGCTCAGCCTCAGATGGCATGAAAGACTCCGTAAGGAATATTGAGGCAACGGGCGAATTTGTGTGCAATCTGGCTACCTGGGATACACGTGAGCAAATGAGCAAGTCTTCCCAGAATTTGCCGCCAGAAAGCGACGAAATAGTTCTTTCAGGATTGACTCCCATCCCCTCGCAGATTATCAGTGCCCCGCGCATCAAAGAAGCACCTGTTCATCTGGAATGCCGCTATCTAAAAAGCGTGGACATTCCCGGATGGAGTGAGGCAGATGCGTATCGGGTTATATTTGGAGAGGTAGTTGGAATTCACATAAAGGATGAATTTATTACCGAGGAAGGCTTGGTCGATGTAATAAAAATGCTGGCCATAGGGAGGTTGGGATACAACGACTATACGCGTGTAGATAGTAAAACCATATTTAGCATGAACCGTCCATGACTAGTGGGTTATCGATTTTAAGACTTTCGTAAAATAAGTGTGTCTTCATTTGTCAAAGAAAAAGGGTCAGCAAGTTTTCTCAACCTGTGACCCCTCGTTTCATCTTGATTTCAAAAAAATAAATCCACCTCTCTTTCTATAGAGGAAAGAGGAAGATTATTTCTGTGGGCAGACCAGAAACTTCTCGCCCGTATGCTTTGCGTAATACTGCTGCATAGTGTCGACGTCTAAAGCTTCGCTCAACGAAATTTCATTGGTGTAGTTGCTCGCAAAACTAGTCGTTAGTTCCTTCGCTACTCGAGCACGTAAGCGTCCGGCTACTTCCATGCCAGCTTTGGCAAGAAAGTTAGGTAGCAGCCAGCCACCGACGCCCCATGCCATGCCGTAGCCTCGATTTAAGGTCGTGGCGGAAGTATCGAGCCCGCCATAGAGATAGACCTGTTTGTGTTTGATCGAGCCGTAGATGCTGTACGCACCAGGCGTTCTCGCTGCGGCACCTTCCATGCAGGTAAGAATGTTGGAGGCGAGCATGCCGCCGCCGGTTGCATCGAAAGCTAAGGTTGCACCCGTTGCGTGAATGGCATCAGTCAGCTCGGCCATAAAACTATCGGCGCTACTGTTGACTACATATTTAGCGCCCATGTCTTTAAGCAGGGTAGCTTGCTCTTCTTTGCGTACAATGTTGACGAGCTCAACACCATCAGCCTGACAGACACGATTTAACATCTGACCTAGATTAGAGGCTGCTGCAGTGTGAACCAATGCAGTGTGGCCTTCCATTCTCATCGTTTCGATCATCCCCAGCACAGTCATAGGGTTCACAAAGCTGGATGCACCATCTTTAGCGGTATGGCCTTCTAATAACGGTAGACATGCAGATGCGTCTACGCAGCGGTATTGGCCGTACATGCCACCACCTGCTATCGCAACAATTTTTCCGTTCAGGTTCTTGGCAGCCTCGCTATCTCCCGTCGCCACTACCGTGCCTGCGCCTTCGTTCCCTACCGGCAGTGCTTGGCCTATTCGCGCCTTCATAATTCGCATGCCCTGATCAGACACTGGTGCTGTTAGCGCAACGTCAGTAGAGGTGGCAGCGCTCATGTCCGTAAAGCCGAACATGACGCCTAGATCGGAAGGATTAATAGGCGTCGCTTCAATCATGACTAAGACCTGATCGGCGGTCGGCTTCGGTGTTTCTTGTTCTTTCAACTCTAGGCGCAGTTCTCCTGACTCGGTTACTGTGGAGAACATTTGTAGATAGGTAGAATTTACTGACATGTAGTGCCTCTTTATTTGATGTGTTGGTTATTTAGTGCGTTACTTGGCTAGCAGATTGGTTTTATTTTTTCTCAGACGGGCGATACCAACTGTCACCTTCCACAAAGCGGCATACAATATAACAGCCCTCAACTAGGAACGGGAGTGATTTATCGTTGTCTAGCTTTAAGGGTATCCATTCCTTCCCTGCTTAGAGGCTAGTAAAGTGACCGGTGGAGGCAATCAGCGCGAATTCATGTATATTCTCTACAAACCTACCAATTTAGTTTGTTCACCTGAATGAAAAATCGTGACGGAGAATCAAAATGAAAATGCTTTTCCCCCTACTACTAATCAGCCTGAGTACCACTAATGCCATAGCACAGGACTATGCAGCCCAGAAGACTGAATGGGGAGTGCCTAACTTTCACGGTGTATGGAAACACGCCACGATCATGCCCTTTGAAAGGTCGGTAGAGTTGGGTGAGAAGCGTGCCTATACCGAGGAAGAGGCTCTCGTGCTGGAAGGTGCAGTACAACA
>CALKDE010000379.1 GCA_938082955.1 uncultured Pseudomonadales bacterium | reverse complement strand
GACATGCACGAAGAGGCTCTAGAGGAGCTAGCCGCCTCCATTCGTGCTCAGGGCGTGATGCAGCCAATTGTTGTGCGCCCCATATCATCAGATAAATACGAGATTATAGCTGGCGAGCGACGCTGGAGAGCCTCACAAATAGCGGGTCTGGACTCTATACCGGCAATTATTAAGCTAGTCGGTGATGAGGCCGCGATCGCGATGTCATTGATCGAGAACATTCAGCGGGAAAACCTGAATCCTATCGAAGAGGCGATGGCGCTTAAGCGCCTGCAGGACGAATTTGAGCTGACCCAACAAGAGGTTGCTGATGCAGTAGGCAAATCCAGAGCAACCGTGACCAACCTTATGCGCCTAATTGGCCTGAGCATCGATGTTCGGCGAATGCTAGAGCACGGCGACCTAGAAATGGGCCATGCTAGGGCCTTGTTGTCACTGCCAGATATTCAGCAATCCGAGGCCGCTAGATCAGTTGTTGGCAAAGGGCTCTCGGTGCGTCAGACAGAGTCCTTGGTCCGAAGGTTGATTGCACAGGCAGGCACGAACAATCGCGCGGGCCCTAAGATGGTGGATCCAGATATTAAGAATCTTGAAGAGAACTTAGCCGATAAACTGGGCGCGAAGGTAATGATTCAGCACACTGTCAAAGGTAAGGGCCAACTCGTATTGAAATATAATTCATTAGATGAATTAGAAGGCATTCTCTCTCACATCAATTGATAATCTTGCATGGTTGATTAGGCACTATAAAGTCCCTATAATGCGCGAGCTTTGGTGATCACCGCTGTGATTTTTTAGGTGTTTGTGACAGGTGCCGATGGAGTGCGAAGCTTAAAAAGCCAAGCTAAAATGTCTAATTTAAAGACCCCGCCGGTACATAAAGTAATCATTGCGCAATTGGCAGTGACGGTCTTTATAGCAGCAATTTCTTTGTTAATTTCAGGCAGTGTTTTGGCCTACTCGCTACTAACGGGTGGCTTGATAAGTGCTTTGCCAAACAGTTATTTTGCGCTACATGCCTACCGTTATCAGGGGGCGAGAAATGCGCAGAACGTTGTTAAAGGCTTTATTCGCGGGGAGCTCGGTAAAATCATCATGACAGTGGTGTTGTTTGCGCTTAGTTTCACACTGATTACCAACTTAAACGAATTAGCCTTGATACTTGGGTTCACACTGATCCATTTTGTAGGCGTAGTAATGTCGGGGTTCATTAGTTATAGCCCCACGCATAACACAACATAAGTACAAAACGTAAGCTTAGAGAATATAAATGGCAGAGTTAGCAGACGTGGCACACGCAGCCGCTGAACATGGCGCAGAAGGCCAGACTGTTCAGGAATACATTACCCACCATTTATCCTATTTGACCTACGGTAAATTTCCAGACGGTCACTGGGGCCTTGCCCACACGCCTGAAGAAGCCGTTTCAATGGGCTTTATGTCGATACACGTCGATACCATGGGCTGGTCTTTGTTCATCGGCGCTGCGTTCTTATTTTTCTTCCGCTACATCGGTTTGCGCGCAACGTCCGACGTGCCAAGCGGCATCCAGAACTTTGTTGAGAGCATCTTTGAATTCGTAGAATCCCAAGTTAACTCGGGCTTTAACTATAAGAATCCTCACGTGGGCCCATTGTGTTTGACGGTCTTTGTCTGGATCATATTGATGAACACAATGGACCTGGTACCAGTGGACTGGTTGCCAGAGATCGCGATGGCGGTAGGTGGCCTTTGGGGCTTGGAGCATATGTCCTTCAAGGTTGTGCCAACAACAGACCCGAACATCACCATGGGTATGTCGATCAGCGTGTTCTTTCTTATTCTTTACTACAGCGTTAAGAACAAGGGCCTTGGTGGCTTCCTTAGTGAGCTCGCGTTTCATCCGTTCGGTAAATGGATGCTGCCGTTTAACCTAATTATTGAAATACCGACCCTGTTTGCTAAGCCGGTTTCGCTAGGGCTGCGATTGTTCGGCAATATGTATGCTGGGGAATTGTTGTTCTTGCTCATTTCTGGGCTGCTGGGTGCTTATCAGTTGCCAGCGCACTTTGTCTGGGCAGTGTTTCACCTATTGGTTGTGCCGCTGCAGGCATTCGTCTTCATGATGCTAACGATTGTGTATCTGAATGCGGCACATGAGCCGGCACACGGCGACCACTAAACAATTTTTTACATTTTATTAAGATTGATCTGAACTAAAGAAAACCTGGAGGAAAAGATGGAATTGATATTAGCGAATACGGTATTGGGCGTACTGCTTGTACTGGGAATGGGCGCACTGGGAACAGCGATTGGTTTCGGTATTTTAGGAGGCAAGTTCCTAGAAGGTTCTGCTCGTCAGCCGGAGCTAGCCCCTAAATTACAGGCCAGCATGTTCTTGGTAGCCGGTCTTATCGACGCGGTAACTATGATTGGTATTGGTATCGGCATGTGGTTTACCTTTGCCAACCCTTACCTGGGCCAGCTAGCAGGCTAAGACAGACATCTAATAGCGGGAGATCGCGGTGGATATTACATTAACTATTATCGGGCAATCGGTAGCGTTCTTCGTTTTCTGGTGGTTCTGCGCGAAATATGTCTGGCCTCTATTCATGAATGTTATGGAAGAGCGTCGACAGAAAATCGCAGACGGCTTAGAAGCAGCTGCTCGAGCTGAGAAGGATCTAGAACTAGCGCAGGCTAAGTCTACGGACCAGCTGAAAGTAGCGAAGGTTGAGGCAGCTGGCATTATCGACCTTGCGAACAAGCGCGGCTCACAGATTGTTGACGAAGCAAAAGATAAAGCCAAAGAAGAGGCCAAACGCATTATCGCTGGCGCTCAGGCTGACATCGAACAGGAGGTAAATAGAGCGAAAGAAGCTCTACGCGCCCAAGTATCTGCGATAGCAATTGCTGGAGCCGAGAAGATCCTGGAAGGCTCAATCAATCAAGCCGCCAACGAAGATATGTTGAACAAATTAGCTTCCGAGCTTTGAGAAACTAGACAGTGGCAGAACTAATCACATTAGCAAGACCCTATGCCAAGGCGGCGTTTGAAACTGCTTTAGCCGATAGCGCGTTGGATAAATGGTCCAGCATGATCGCTTTATCTGCAGCCGTGGCCGATCAGTCTGAAGTGAGCAGCATATTGAGCTCCCCATCGTTGTCGTCGGACCAAATCGCCGACGCCTTCATTGGCGTATGCGGCGATGAGCTCGATGAGAAAGGCAAGAACTTTGTAGGCCTACTTGCTGAGAATAAGCGCTTAGTTTTGCTGCCAGAAATTTCTTCATTGTTTGAAGCGCTGAAAGCACAACAGGAAATGTCGGTCGATGTTGAGATCACAACAGCGTTTGAAATTAGTTCAGATGTTTCAAACAAGCTAGCGCAAGCTCTCAAAGATCGCCTTAAGCGGGAAATATTATTGACTACGAATGTCGACCAAAGCTTGATCGGCGGCGCGGTAATTAGAGCGGGTGACAATGTTATCGACAGCTCGGTGCGCGGTAAGTTATCTAAATTAGCTGAATCAATGAATTCCTGAGCAGGTCAGGAACAAGGAAATAAGCATGCAACAACTGAATCCATCCGAAATCAGTGACATTATTAAGCAGCGGATCGACAAGCTCGATGTGTCTGTTGAGTCAAAAAA
>CALKDE010000378.1 GCA_938082955.1 uncultured Pseudomonadales bacterium | reverse complement strand
TGGAGAAGTCTTATGGAGCTATGAGCATCGCCCTACTGCCTTTCCAAGCTCGAAAATTGGCATTGCGTTACATGGCGATAAAGTAATTGTACCAACCCAGAACATGCATGTTGTTGCGCTTGAAGCGCGCACCGGTGCGGTAATTTGGGATCATGCTATTGAAGCACCAGGCAATACACCCCGCCCTTATTCCCTGCGCGGCGCACCTCTTGTTGCCAATGGCATGGTGTTGCAAGGCGTTACGGCAACAATGATTCCCGAGGGTGGATTTATTGTCGGCCTTGATTTAGATTCCGGGGATGAAGTATGGCGCTTTCATTCGGTAGCACGGCCGGGCGAGCCCGGTGGTAACACTTGGAATAACCTCTCCTTGAAAGACCGCAGTGGTGGTTCAGTTTGGGTGCCCGGTAGCTATGACCCTGAACTGGACTTAGCTTACTACGGTACGGCGCCAACCTACGATACCGCCCCCCTTCTGTATTCACTAAATGAGGAAGGCGTGTCAAATGAAGCCCTTTACACCAATGCCACGATTGCATTGCGCCCGAAAACTGGCGAGCTGGTTTGGTATTTCCAGCATATGCCTAATGACCAATGGGATTTAGATTGGGTTTTTGAGCGACAGATAGTCGAACTAAACGTTGATGGTGCCATGCGCAAAGTGATTGTGACTGCTGGAAAGATGGCACTTTACGATGCGCTAGATGCAGAAACGGGTGAATATATAGATTCATTTGACGTAGGCATTCAAAACATCGTTATTGCTATCGACCCTATCACTGGGGACAAGACAATTAACCCTATAGCAATACCGAATGCAGAAGAGGCGAACCTGTTATGTCCTATGGCCAATGGGGGACGCAATTGGCCATCGGCCTCCATCAATCCCAATACTAATATGTTATACCTGCCCCTTGCCGAAATATGCATGATGTTCGGGCCTACAAGTGATGCCGGAGGCTTGTTGTCAACCGGCGTTAAGATTGAACCTAGGCCACAGCCAAACAGTGATGGAAAATTTGGCCGGATACAGGCGATTAATTTGCAAACCGGCGAGATGGCTTGGAACTTTCGCGAAGTCGTGCCGCCAGCATCAGCCACCTTATCTACCGGCGGCGGATTAGTTTTTGTAGGCACTATGGACAACAGATTTGTTGCGTTTGATGAAACCAATGGCGATAAGCTCTGGGAGAAGGATCTTGGCGATATTCCCAATTCCTTTCCTATTAGTTACGCCGTCGACGGCAAACAATATCTGGCTGTCGTAGTAGGTCAGCCTAGCCCCTTCCATGCGAGCATTTGGATGGATATGGTGAATGAGTTTCTTGGTGATCAAAGTCCTTTGCTTGATCACACACGCAGCGGCCCGGCCATTGTTGTTTATGCTCTTAGCGAATAGGAAAAGAATTATTTATAAATATTGACGTGGCACGCGCTCCCTATAGACGAAAATCAATATCCTGCGTTGAACCGTCGCTCAAACGAGAGAATTAAGATGTGAGAATACGCTGAGGGTTTTTCTTCGAGACCCTTTAGTCAAAAAGTCAGCTAACAAAGAGTAAGAAAGGGACAAGGGCAAAGTTGCAGTGCTGAGATTTATTTGCTCATTGCCCACACTGCTGGACAATTCCTCGCACTAAGGATACTTTTAATTCCCACTCTATAGAGTAGGAGAATAGCGATGATGCGTACATTGAAAGTTGGCTTGTTGGTTGTCGTAACCCTCGTGGTCGTATCACTTCTGACGCTGCGCGTGACGGGACTAGACCCCCGATACATCGATCCTAGCAGCCCAGCGTTTGTCGAAAGCGACCGGACTGCCTGGCCAGGATTTTGGCTCACTGGGGAAGTTGTGCGCGAACCGGTGACGAATTGGGACTGGGTCCTTGAGGTCAATGACCCGATCCGCGGAAACTCAATAATGCTCGAGACTCCTACCTGGTACGGAATCCCCCACTCAGTCACGATCAACCTTGTTCCGCGCGGCGAAAAACTCTACGTTAGTGGAAGCGAACAAGGGTCCAGACTGGAAAAGGAATTCCCCGACTCTAAAGCGTGGTGGGCCAACATCGAACGCGATCCGCGCGTACGCATGAAGATCGACGGAAAGATCTACGAAATGACGGTGACATTAGTTGCCGATCGAGCCGAGGTTTTCCAAATACTTGGGAGGGACCCCGTCACTAGAACAATTGATGCAAACGGGAATGAACAGGTCACGGGGGTGAGGCACTATTGGCGCGTATACCAGCGGAATATCCCTGAATTTGGCTAATTAGTTTCTAAATAAATAGTAAATAAATAGGGACAGATCTATTTGTCCCAGCCAGATGTTGAAATAGAAGCAAATAAAGAGGACAGTTAACCCAACTAGAGTCACTGTCTCACGAAGGGCAAAACCCGAGGACATAGCAAATGAAAACCCTGCTAAAAAACTCCACTCGAATTGCTAGCTTACTGCTGTGCACTGCTCTAGCGTGCTCCGGCGTGCAGGCTCAAAACACTGCTCGGCCCGATCTGGAAGGCGTCTGGAGCAATGCATCGTTAACCAATCTTACGCGTCGAAGCGGAGTCGAATCCCTTGTCGTGTCGCCGGAGGAAGCCGGGGGCATGGCTGCGCGCGTACCAATTGGTGGTATTGAGGGTGGCTTTGATGATGGTGATGGTGTCAATAACACGCCAGTGGCGGCCGCAGATGACTTCGGCAGCAGGGCGTACAACAATTTCTGGGTCGATCCCGGCTCCAACCTGGCCCTGGTCAAGGGCGAGTACCGTACTTCCTACATAGTTAATCCGGAGAATGGGCAAGTCCCACGTCTGGAAAATCCTACTACGGATTATCGGCGTACCAACTTCGGCAGTCGATACCTGACAGGCATTGGTAACGCGGACGGCCCCGAGGCCCTGCCCCTATCGGAGCGTTGTATTTTATCTGAAGGTAAAGCCGGTCCAGCGATGCAGAGCGGGCTCTATAACAACACTTATCAGTTCGTTCAAACCACTGATTACGTGATGATAGACGTGGAACAAATGCACGATGCGCGAATCATTCCTATCTTTGCCTCGGCCATCGAGGCCCGCGCCAATCGCCGACCGGAAGTCTTGCAACAATACATGGGAGACTCTGTTGGCTGGTATGAAGGTGATGCTCTGGTAGTGGAGACTATCAATGTTAACCCTCAGCAGATGCAGCAAAGCTCTACAGCTATTACGAAAAACGGGAGAATAACTGAGCGCTTTACTCGTTATTCGGATACTGAAATTGTTTACCGCTTTACCGTGGAAGACTCTGACCTCTACAGCCAAGCCTGGACAGCGGAGCTCAGCTTCCATACCTCAGACGGCCATCTCTATGAGTACGCCTGCCACGAAGGTAA
>CALKDE010000377.1 GCA_938082955.1 uncultured Pseudomonadales bacterium | reverse complement strand
TTGTCGATCAAGCCCCGGTACGTGAAGTCATGGACAAGCCAAGCAGCCAATCAGAATTTGAAATCATTCGTCGCTTTCTTGCGACACCCAATCTGTCTTTCCCGCGTGATGGGATCGAGTTAGGAATTGGCGATGATGCCGCTCTTATAGAGGTTCCACTGGACAAGTATTTGGCGATGTCGATGGATGTGCTGATAGCGGGCATACACTTCCCTGTAGACGCTGATCCTGCCTTGCTAGCCAATCGTGCACTGGCAGTAAATCTAAGTGACCTAGCTGCTATGGGAGCGGAGCCTTTTTGTTTCACGCTTGGATTGGTCTTGCCGCATAGCGATGAGAAGTGGCTAGCTGGCTTTAGCAATGGACTCGAATATCTAGCTAGGCAATACAATTGTCCTTTGGTCGGGGGAGATACTAGCCAAGGCCCGCTGAGCATCAGTATTCAGGTACAAGGACTTGTTGAAAAAAATCGAGCCACGCGAAGAAGTGGTGCGAATGTGGGCGACAAAATTTACGTTAGTGGCACACTTGGTGATGGTGCCATAGCACTGCTCACGCTAGGCTTAGATTCACATCTAGGCAGCGAATTTGCTTTAACCGTGAGCGAGCCCAATGCAACATGTCTGCAGTTCTTTGAGGACGCCTACTTCAAGCCACATCCACAGATTGAGTTAGCTTTAGCAGCTGGGAAATTATTTTCGAGTTGTATCGATATATCGGATGGGTTGCAGGGCGACCTACAACATATCCTCGATGAGAGTGAAGTAGCTGGCAGCATAAGATTGGGCGCGATACCCTATTCCAAATCTGCCCTATGTAGCGTTAGCCCAGAGAATAGATTGTTAGCGGCTCTGTTTGGCGGTGATGACTATGAGTTATGCTTCACCCTCGCTAAAAAAGATTGTGAACAGCTTGAGTCTATCGCCAAAGAGTTAGGCGTTAGTGTCACCTGTATTGGAGACATCAATCTAGGTGAGGGAATCGACTATTTAGACGCTGATGGCTCGCCAGTTGAAGTCACCGCACAAGCTTTTCAACATTTCAGTGGCTGGACGTAAACTCACAGTAGTAGACTAGAGCGACTATGAACTCAAACAAAGCGATATTAGCTAACCCAATACACTTGTTAGCCTTTGGCTTCGGGGCGGGGCTTTCCCCTAAAGCTCCAGGTACTGTGGGTACCGCCGTTGCAGTGCTGATCTATTTAGCACTGCCGAGCATGTCGCCCATCATCTATGCTGGCTTGATACTGGTCAGTTTCATTTTTGGCATTTGGCTTTGCGGTAAGACGGCAGAGGATCTGGGCGTTCATGATCATGGCGGTATAGTCTGGGACGAGTTTGTGGGCTATTGGATTACCATGTTTATGGCACCAAGCGGCCTGTTTTGGGTGCTCCTGGGTTTTGGCTTGTTTCGTCTGCTGGATATTTTCAAGCCTTGGCCCATTAAATGGGCCGATAAAGAGCTAGCTGGGGGGCTGGGGATCATGCTTGATGATGTATTAGCAGGTATAATGGCCGCCCTGTGTATGCAAGCTGTGGTTGTGCTAATTGGCTAAGGTTTGACGAAAGTAGAGGAAATTTTTTTGACAGTTTCATTTGTAGCAACAGCAGCTCTGCCCACGCAGTGGGGTCAGTTCACAATCCATGGCTTCGAAGATCAGTCTACTGGCAAAGAACATGTGGCTTTGGCCTTCGGTGATCTAAGTTCAGATCAGCCTGTGCTGTGCCGAGTTCACTCGGAGTGTCTGACCGGCGACTGTCTGTTTAGCCTGCGCTGCGATTGCGGGCCACAGCTGCAATACGCGATGGAGAGCGTAGCAAAGGAAGGGCGCGGCATAATTCTCTATTTACGCCAGGAAGGGCGTGGTATCGGTTTGCTAAACAAGATCAGAGCCTATGCATTGCAAGACTCCGGGGCCGATACGGTAGAGGCCAACGTTCAGTTGGGCTTCGAGGCCGATAGCCGAGGGTATGAAATCTGCAAGCCCATGCTGGATCATTTCGATATTTCGAGCCTGCGCATCATGACGAATAATCCTAGAAAGATAGATGCTCTTACCGAGATGGGCATCGATGTCACTGAGGTGGTTCCTATACACACCGGCGCCAACCCGCATAACGAGAATTACTTGGCTGTTAAATTCGATAAATTGGGTCACAAGAAACCCACCTAGCACATGCCTTCCTCGAAAAAAAAGATCACCGTTGATTTCCTTCGCCATGGAGAACCCGAGGGTGGTGACGTACTTCGAGGTAGGGTGGATCATCCACTGAGTGAAGTAGGTTGGTCGCAGATGCAGAAAGCTGCTGCACTGACCGCGCAGCGAAAACTGTCCTCTTCGACGCCGAGCTGGACCCACCTGATTTCTTCGCCGTTACAACGCTGCCGAGTTTTCGCCGAGCATCTTGCGGGCGTGACTGCGCTCGAATTACGGGTAGTCGAGCAGTGGCAGGAAATAGATTATGGCGATTGGGATGGCATGCTGCTTAGCGATTGGCGAGAAGAGGCTGGGCCGCAGTTCAAAGAGTTTCGAAGGGATATGTCCAAGTTGCATCCACCCAATGGTGAAGCGTTTCTTTCTTTCAAGGACAGAGTGCTTGAAGCCTGGAATGAACTGGCCGATTTCCCTGATGGCAGTCATGTATTAGTCGTAACGCACGGCGGTGTGCTGCGTGTTGTCCTGCCTACCGTATTGGGCATGCCGCTCAATCGCAGTTATCCATTGCATATACCTTTTGCATCCTTTAGTCGGATTGCTTTGTCTGTTGCTGAAAATAAGTCAGCAATAGAAGAGGACGGTGGTAATCAAGTAAGCGCTAGCTTGTTGTTTCACAACGCAGCCGAGTATGAAGGCGGTTAGTTCCCTCGCAGCTTTGCTCTAGCCTCATCTATCTGCTCACACATAAGGGCCGCGCCCAGCAGCGCTCGTGGGGTATGTCGCTGCAGCAGTTCGGGGGGCACAAAGAATAGCGAGTTAGTGCTAACCGCGCTGAGCTGCTTCCACTTGAGCCACTCGTCTAACCATTCCGGGCGTTCGATATCCATGCCGCTTGCTACGATCGCTTCTGGATTTCTAGTCAAAACTGCCTCAAGGCTTACCTTCGGTGCCACCAGTTCGATGTCGACAAATACATTAACGCCGCCACACAACTCAATAATGTCATTGATCAGTTCGTTGCCGCCGGCACTAATTAGCGGCCTGTCCCATACT
>CALKDE010000376.1 GCA_938082955.1 uncultured Pseudomonadales bacterium | reverse complement strand
GATTCTTTCTTTCAAGAATCAGGCGCAAGGTGCTGAGGGCTTGCTAGTAAGCGCAGACGACTTTGTCATTCAGGACCTGGCAATTGAAGACACTGTCGGTGATGCCCTCAAGATCAATGAGAGCACGAATGTCACCATACGTCGCGTTCGCACAGAATGGACGCGAGGTGCCAATACTGAAAACGGTGCCTACGGAATCTACCCAGTCCAGGCAAGGAATGTACTCATTGAAGGCTCAGTCGCTATCGGCGCATCCGATGCTGGCATCTACGTTGGTCAATCTAGCCAGATCATCGTGAGAAACTCTCGCGCCGAATTTAATGTCGCTGGTATCGAGATCGAGAACTCCACCTATGCCGATGTGTATGACAACGTGGCAACTAACAATACCGGCGGTATCCTCGTCTTCGACCTACCGAATTTACCAGTGCAGGGTGGGCAGGCAACTCGAGTGTTCAACAATGAGATCTATGAGAACAACACAGAGAATTTTGCGCCGGAAGGAAATATCGTCGGCAATGTACCTCCGGGAACCGGCTTGCTAATTTTGGCCAACGATAACATCGAAGTTTTCGAGAATAATTTCCGCGACAATAAAAGCGTAAACATCATGGTCTATAGCTTCGCCCTAGGTGGGCGCACAATTAAAGACCCTGAATACGATCCTTACCCGGAACAGATCTACATCCACGACAACAATTACGATGGTGGCGGAACGGTGCCCGGACACGCTGCGCTAAAGGCGTGGCATGCCATCAGCGGACTGAATTCTCCAAATATTGTATGGGGCGGTCTTGTTAAACCTGGCGGCGATGCTGAGAATATTATTTGCTTAGGTGACACGAGCAATGAAAGCTTCATGGACCTTAAAGGCGGATTGGATCCGAACGACATCTCCTATGACATTACGCCACACAAATGCACCTTGCCGCGCCTTCAGAGTATTTCCTTCGATTTTCCAGGAGACGATTAACTCTGAGTTACAAACGAGATTTTTTAACCAGACTATCATTCAAAAAACCCCGAAAACTTTACAGTTAGCGGGGTTTTTGTTGCTGGAAAACAGAAAAGAGATGCGGCTCGCAGAGGCTAATCTTGTAGCGAAGCCTACATAGTGCTGAGTACTCAAAGGCAGAATTGCAATTAAATTCTACCTTTGAGTGAGCAAACTCAATCGAATACGAAATCGTTGCTGCGAGCAATGTCCATATACGTTTGTTTGAATCCTTGCAGCAAGTAGCCCTCACTGATAAGCAAGTCGGTTGCCGATTCGTACAAACTCAGATAGTCACTGAATGACGAGTACATAGCCGCAATAGGAGTACGCGGATCACTAGCTTGCTCTGCTGCCGCCATGCTTGCTGGCAAAGGTATATAGCCACCGGTTAATCGCGCCAGAGATTTTTCGGCGCCCGTGTTAACGGCGCGAAGATTCCAAGGTACGAAGGTTGCAAGAGGAACCTGTGTGAGTGGTGGCAGTACGGTTGTTGTCGCTGAGTCGTTATTATTGCTATTTACTGCTGGCACTAGTGTCCTGTAGTACATATCAGTTGTCAGCGGATGAATATCTACGATTCTATCCGTAATCCAGCGATCGCCGTAGTTGGCAAAGCCAGGTGTATAAAGCGCTTCGGGATGAGTTACTCCACTGAGTTGATTCCAAGCGCGGCTGTTGATACGGCCGTCAATGTGAGCTGGCACTAGACTGCCATCCGCAATTTGCGGATAGCGAGATGCGGGCGGGGCTTTGTCATTTGCTACCCAGTCATACATCGCAACGAGCAGTGAGTCGGCGATGGGTGCCCACATATTCGGATTGCGCGGCAGTTGTCCCGAGGTTGCGGCACCTGGCAGTCCGCTGCCAGAGCCATGTTGTGAGCCCCCTATGGAATAGAAACGCACCTCTTCGGGTAGCACGGCGTCCTTAGTTCCCTGAGGGTTTGTATGCGGAAGGGAACCGCCTCTCACCCAGTATTCATTTGATGTTTGAATGTGCATTACCTTCGGTACGGTGCTGCTCGCGCGAGCTTTGCCGAGAATACTATCGGTGCGCCCGGTAAACGGGTCCGTGCTTTCACCGTAGGTAAAAGGAAACAGATCATTTGGATAGAGATGGTTAGAGTGTTGACCATTGGTTCGTGTGGGCATAGCGAAGCGATTGTTGAACATCCCATAGCCACTGCCTGCTATAACAGGGATCACGCCATCGAAAACCTTGCGACCCTTTAGGTCTTCGTTGAACCCGTCGAGCATGAATTGACGTAACAGTCGCCCACTTTGTGAATTGCCCCAAGCAACCGTACTCTCAATATCTGACAGTCCCAATTGCGAGAGTTCATCGGCAGCATCGTCACCGAAACGTATCGCCGAGACCATATCACGGATAGCGGCCATGCCTGCACCAGCCAGAACCGGATTGCGTGCCTCGTAGAGGAGTTCATACAGCATTCCCGGCTGAAACCCACCAGCAACACTCAAATTAACTATTGGCTGATTGCTGTCGTTTTCTGCAACAACCTCAAGCTGAAACTGAGAACGTTCGACAGGCAAGCGCGGGTCATCCTGATAGAGACGCCGGGTCAAACTTGCACTGGCTAATCCAGCAGCAGTTGGCTCATAGGCCAGATGTCCGTTGCCCGCTATGTTCAGTTTCTCCGCGGTCGCCCCTACACTAACCTCGTATCTGACTTGGCCGGTTATGCGTTGCTGTGCGGAACCCACGATCGGCGCATGCAGACGCAGTCGCCCATCTCGTGGTGACAACTCATTGATCCATCCAGTAGCCAGATAGGTAAATCCCATTCCGCTCAGAGGGTGTAAGAGCGATCGCTCCGGAGGAAACGAGCTACCTCCGCGGTTGTTAACGTTATATAACAAGCCGCCGTTGGCGACCGAGGCGGAAGGGACCAGTAGTCTAAAATCAGCCGCATACTCGATTAGGCCATCGCCATTCACGGGCGCATACGCTATATCGGTAATTGTCCCATTCAGATCCTCATTAGGATCGAGTGTGAAGTAGGCAACCCCGGAGATCGATTCATAGCTGAAGTCGACATTCGAATCAGAGAGGGTATTTCGGCTGGTGATCTCGATGCGCTCGATATCTGCAAACGCAGTGACAAAGACCAGTAACGACAGCGCTGCGATGAATAGGCTTTTGAATAGTTTCATGATGTTATCCGTTTTCTCTTCTTATTAAATTAGTAAACGTGGAAACACTGGAACAGTGAGTTTTTAACATTTAGCAAGCAGAGTCAATGACTTCCAGCGCGCCCTAAGCCGACTCTGACAACGCCGCTCTTTTATTGGCTCGATACTGTTGAAATACCGGCATTAGAGCCGTAAGCGCGGACCCCACGACTAGCAGGAAAGCCCCGAGTAAGGACAGCATACTTAAGCGATCTGAGAAGGCATAGTCTGGCTGGAAGAACACGACAAGCTTCAGTGAGCCGATAGTGAATAATGGAGCTAGCGCAAGGACCGCGCTGACTTTAGAGGCATCCCAACAATTCAACGCCTCGGCAAAACAACCATAGGCGACAAGAGTATTCAAACAACAAAACAGCAGCATAAGAATCTGCACCAGGGTAAGCTCAAAAAGACTTAGCGGAGAAATGAAGGGGAGCAGTACCAGCATAGAAAAGGCGTAGATTAGAAAGAGGATTTGTACCGAAGAAAAGCTATTCAGCAGTTGCTTCTGCAGGAGTGCATAGACCGTCCATGCTATCGCGCCAAAGATGACGATAATTACGCCGATAGTTTCTCTATTTTCAAGACTGAGCAATCCAGTCAGGCGATTGTTAAAAAATAGTAAAAGGCCGCCTATGATTAATGCAGTGCCAACCTTCTGCACCGCAAAAAACGGCTCCTTGTACACGAAGACTCCTCCCAAGATCAGAAACAAAGTAGTAAGTTGAATTACCGCTTCACTTGTTTCACCGTTGACAAAATTTAGACTATAGGAGAACAGGAAATAGTTAATACACAGTCCGGTAGCAGCAAATAGCAGAAACCATTTTATCTGTGCGGCCTGTCGCGACACCTGTGGTAATTTTCTTTGGATAGCTAGCCATGTGAAGAGCACGACTCCGGCTACAAAAAATCTGTACCAGACGATAGTAATAGCATCCATCCCTGCGAGCAGTTCCTTCAAGGCAATAGGCAACATACCCCATAGCATTGCTGCAATGAGAGACAGGAAAAATCCAGTTGTATGCTTTACTGTTGGATTGTGCATGAACAGGCCCGCGACTGTGACCTCAATTACGCATAACGCTTCGAGGCAAATAGAAACCCTACCTTAGAAAAGTTACGACGGCAAAGCTATCTATATGAAGCAGTCTACTCACTAACACTCACACAAACCAGCGTCCTTAACCTCGAATGTAAACCACAATTCGTGCACTTCGGATTCGATTTAGACAGAGAAAATCAGAATGGGAACCTGGATTAAAAGGAAATCAAGACAGTTGTAGTTGAGCAGAGAAACGCGCGCTCAGAAACTCCATCTGATCGGCTAGTAGATCGTGATTAGAAAGGTAGAGAAACTCGAATTGATTCGGCACGAAAGGTATCGCCAAGAGCTTCATATTGGCCTGTTCGGGAGAACGGTTGGCTTTTCGGTTGTTGCAGCGTCTGCAGGAAGTGACGACATTGGTCCAAACGTCTATACCCCCTCGCGAGAGAGGCTGCACATGATCTCGCGAGAGGTCGTTCAGGACAAACTGACCACCACAGTAGAGACAGATATTCTTGTCGCGCCTGAATAGAAATTTATTTTCCAGTGGTGGGTTGAATCTATATTCATGCACCTTGCCGTCGCATGCAACGATGCTCGGCAGGCGCAGAACGGATTGCTCGCCGCTGCGATTAATACCGCCGCGCATCTCGAAGACAGTGCTACCGACAGACCAGACAACGAGGTCTTTAACCAACAGTGTCGCTGTCTCTTCTGCGGTAAGCCAACTTACCGGAATACCCGCTTTGTTTAACCTTAGAATCTTAGCATTCACGTAGAATCGCCCTACGACAACCGCTCAAAATCAGGAAATACAAACTGGAGTTTACTCTTTCTTATTGTCTGCGCAATCTTGGCTCTTTGAAACGTTAAGGCGGATGCGGATAATAGGGATTTTAAAGACGAGAGGGAACGGCAGCTGGATGCTTAGCTAGTCTGATTTTTTACGGCAAGACGCGCTTTGTGTTTGGCCCATCCGCCATTGCTCAGCCAGTAGCCGGTTTGCAGTACTAGAAAAAGGGCGAGAAATAGTGGCAAGGTGCCATAATCGGGGCCACCGACCTGAAAATAAAACACAGCTGTGTAGTATCTATCCTCTGTTGGGTGATCCGCGGTGACAATGCCTATATAAGTGCCTTTGCTATCGAACTCATAACTTGCCGTATAAAATCCGCCCGGTTCGATACGCGGAGGCTCGTAATAAACCGTCGCCGCCTCGAGATCTTCGATAGCGAGGACATCTTCCAGAGTCGCATACTGGCCCACTTCATTAATGTCGCGGATAATGCGAAAATCGATGAGCATTTCCGGCAACAAACTGTGCAAATATTCCATAACGAAAACCGAACGCGAGATGTCAGGAATATCTTCACAGAATTCATCTGACTCTCTAGTCTCCGGCTGAAAAACCGTAAAATGCGCCTGCAGAAAGTCGATGTTAATCACACAGAGGTCTTCTTGGAAGGCAACGCCACCATGGGCGCTCGCATACTGACCCGACAACGTCGAGGCAAGTACAAGTAGAGCGAGAAGAATTCGGCGCTGGAGGTGAAGAATTAGGTGAAGGCTCATGTCAAATGGGGTTGTGGCTACTATCTGTGGCTACTAAAAGAGGAGCCTACCTTAACATATTTGCAAGATAGGCGTTAAGCACAATGCTCGAGATGCTCATTACTTGGCTACCTTTATCTACCAAGCAATGATACTACCGTCATAGTTAAAGAAGCTGCCTGAGGTTTGTGGATCTAGATCATCGACAACCTTCAACATGCCAGCCACGCTGGTTTTTGTATCTATCAGAGCATTCGGTCCGCCCATGTCGGTCAGTACCCAGCCTGGATGCAGGACAGCGGCGCTAAAGCCTTCCCCGGCCAGATCTATAGCCAGGCTCTTAACCGCACTATTCAGTGCCGTCTTGGAACTGCGATAGATATAGGATCCTCCTCCGCTATTATCATCGATGGAACCCATCTTGGATGACAAGTACAACATTTTCTTGTCTTTACCCTGCCGGAGGTTCGGCATAAGCAATTGACTGAGTATCAGTGGCGCAACTGAATTTATCTGTAATACCGAAGCCCAAAGCCGACCATCTACGTTACCAAAATTGGCGTTCCGCGGCCCATAAACCCCAGCGTTATTGATGAAAATATCGATCGGCGTATCACCCAATTGCTGCACAAATTCGAGCATAGATTCGCTGGAGGAGACATCAAGCTGCCGAACTTCCAATTCATCATGACTACTGCTTAGCTGCATCAAGGTGTCTGCTGCTTCGATATCTCTGCACGTAGCGATAACTCGGTCGCCTCGAGCGAGACACTGTTTCGTGAATTCCAAGCCAATACCCCGGTTCGTTCCGGTTATTAAAATAGTAGCCATCTTCTTTATTCCTAGCTGTTTTTTACCAGCTTGGAGTCTATCAAATCTAGCGCGGTTGGTAAGTAGCAAGTCCAAGCTATGCTCCGTCTTTAGGGGCACTGGAGAGCTTTATCAAGCGTTAAACTGAAGTGCGCAGTAACCTTCTGCTATAATCCCTCGTCTGATTCACCAAGCAAGTTAAATCGTTCCTAGTTAAGCCCTCTAGAGAGAGATCTATGCGCAGCAAACCCCAATTGGCGGCCTCAATAATACTATTCGTAGCTCTGCAAACTGCAGGCTCGCTAACTTTCGCACAGGATGTAGACGAAGTGCTGATCATCGGTGTAATCCCAACCGGTGCTGGCATAGATAAAGACAAGATTCCCTTTCCCGTTCAGAACCGCAACGCAGCCGATATAGAAAACGCCAACCCACTGAACATCTCAGACTTTCTCAGACAAAGCTTCAGCAGCGTGTCGCTTAACGATGCGCAGAACAACCCCATGCAACCTGACCTACAATATCGTGGATTCACTGCCTCGCCCCTACTTGGCTTAGCACAGGGCTTGGCGGTCTACCAAAATGGCGCGCGCATCAATGAGCCTTTGGGCGATGCGGTGAATTGGGATCTGTTACCGCAATCAGCAATACAGGCAATAACCCTCGCCGGTGGCGCCAATCCATTGTACGGGCTGAATAGCTTGGGTGGCTCACTGATCATCGATATGAAAGATGGTTTTAGCTCGCCAGGCCGCAGTGTCGAGATTAGCTCGGGCTCGTTCGGTCGTACCACTGCAAATATCGAGGTTGGCGGGAACAACGGCTCAATCGGCTACTATGCAAACTTGGAAAGCTTTCAAGAAGACGGCTGGCGCAATCAATCAAAGTCAGATGCACTCAATCTCTATGGCAGTGTAGGTTGGAGATCGGATTCGACACGACTCAACGTCAACTATCAATACGGTGTCTCAGAACTAATTGGCAACGGTGCAGCGCCAACAGAATTGCTAGCACTCGATAGAGAGGCAATTTTTACAGGCCCGGACATAACCGAGAACGATATGCAGATGGCCAGCTTCGACTATGAGCACGATGTAACAGCAAACATCAGCTTCGGCGGTAATATGTTCTACCGAAAAAATAAAACCGATTCTTTCAACGGCGATGGTTCTGAATTTGCGGTCTGTAGCCTCGGCGGTACGCCACAGCTTCTGGAAGAGATTGAGGGAGATGATCTCGAAGAGTTGGGTCTTATTGATGACGACATCTGCAACAATCAGTTCGCCAATAGTGACGCTCTTGAAGTTTTTCTAAATCAAACTGCTTCCATGTTGAACCTTGATGCCGAATTCAATCTGGAGAATTTCGCAGATGACATATCTGGCTCTGGGATTCTTTCCGACGAGGGAATTAATAATCTTAGCGACCGAGCCCAAGAAAGCACAGGTGCCGATTTCCAATGGACAATTCGTGGAAATTTTCTTGGTTACAGTTCTCAGATTATTGCTGGCGGCGCGTATTATAGGGGTGAGTCAAACTTCAATTCAATTCTGGAGCTAGCACAGATCGATCCAATAAGCAGGCTAACACTAGGCCTAGGAACTGGTACGTTCGTTGACAGCGAAGCGACTTCGATAAATACCAAGACAGAGTCCAGCAGTCTTTATATCACTAATACTATGGATCTAAGTTCAACTCTGGCACTAACGCTATCTGCACGTGGAAATTACACTAATGTGGTGCTGCGCGACAGGTCAGGCGCACGGCCAGAACTCAATGGCGACCATGATTTCCCTAGAGTTAATCCTTCCTTAGGGCTTACTTGGCAGGCAAGCGATAGCCATACCTTATATACCTCCTATAGTGAATCTTCTCGGACCCCTACGCCAATCGAGCTTGCCTGTAATGAGGGCGTCTTCGATCTCGCTGTAGCCTTTGCAATAGAAGCCGGCGAAGACCCAGGTGATGTAGACCTGGAATGCCGTCTACCTAATGCTTTCTTGGCCGATCCACCGCTGGATGATGTGATTGCGAAAAGTTTCGAGTTAGGGTCACGTGGTTTTATCAAAGACATCGCCTACTCACTAGGGCTGTTTCATACAGTGAACAAAGACGACATCTTGTTTCAAACTACCGGCCGCTCCACTGGCCTATTCGCGAACGTCGACAAGACGAGACGAGCGGGCATAGAGTCTAGTTTACAGGGAAGGTGGCGTACGTTCAGCTGGCTAGCAGCTTACAGCTATATCGATGCGACCTTCGAAGACAACTTTCAGGCACTGAGCCCAAACCACGAATTTGCGGACGATGAAGGTGAAATAACAGTTAGCGCGGGTGATCGCATTCCTGGCATACCGCAACACCAATTCAAGATTTCCAGCGATTACCGTTTCGCTAACGGCCTAAGCATCGGGCTAGACGTACTCAGCAATGGCGGCCAAGTTTTGCGCGGCGATGAGTCCAACCAACTAGACGAGGTCTCCGGCTATGCCACTGTCGGTATGCGCGCTCGTTACAGCATCAATGAAAAACTGGAAGTGTTCGCGAAGGTAGATAATCTTCTGGATAGAGACTACGAGAGTTTTGGTTTGCTGGGCGAAGAACCGGGCGAACTAGAAGTACCTATCATCGAAGACTTTACCAACCCTGTGTTCTTAGGCGCCGGAGCTCCAAGAGCTGCATTTCTTGGAATTCGTTACAACTTCTAACTGCAAACTTTGCAAGCTCAACCTTACCTGTTACGCAAGAACTCCACAGCTCGATCTGGAAAGTCGGTAAACACGCCATCAATATCGGCACGGAAATAATGTATTTCTAGCAGGTCTTCATAGCTATTCGCGTAGTCCGGAACCTGACCCGGATCTAATCGATAGGTGTAGGGATGAACTTGCATGCCAGCCGCGTGAGCTCTAGCCACGAAATCGCTAACTTGAATATTCGCCTTCTGTGAGTCTCTAGAAACCACTAGAGACTTCTCTGGGCCGACGCCATCGGCGAATGCCGACAGCTTATCCATGCCGTCTTCTTCGAACATCCATGGATAGGACGAATCACCGCCGATCAATTGCACGAGATTTAGGTCAACACCTTCCGCGGGCAGAATTTCATCGTGGATGATCTTTAATTCTTCAAAACTAAATGTTTGGAGAAATATTTTGTCTTGCTTGCTGGTGTAGCCGTAGGATTTAAGCATTCTAACGACGGCTGTGCTGATGTCTTTTCCTGCCTCGCGGTGAAATTCGGGGCCTTTGATTTCTGGGTAGATACCCACATTCTTATCCATGGATTTGTTCATGCCTTGAATTAGCTCAATTTCTTCGGCTAGCGTTGGCACACTGAAGGTGGATTCTCCCATTGGGAATCGATTGGTATAGCCCTGCTTTTTCTCACCATTTTCGATATCGAAGCCTTCGCTTGCTCGAAGTTGCCTTACCTCATCAAGAGTGAAATCGATAGCGTAGTAACGGCCATCATCCCTCACTCGATCGGGAAAGCGCTCAGAGACGTCTGTCGTTCTATCCAAAGTGATGTCGTGCAGGACGATGAGATGGTCGTCCTTGGTCATTACGACATCTTGTTCTATATAGTCGGCGCCCATAGCGAATGCCATCGCCTTAGCTTGCAACGTATGCTCGGGCAAGTAGCCACTGGCACCTCGATGAGCGATAACGACTTTCTGAGACTGCGCCTGTGTAGATAGTGTTGCTGTCATGAGTAGTACACCGATTGCCTTAGCGGCGATAGATCTGAAACGGGAAGAATGCATTAGAGTTACCTGGGTGCCTGCCTGAGAATATCGAATGCTCTGTGGGCTATGAATGATTGAGTGTAAGTCTAAGCGACGACTTCTGTCTTTTATATTACAAAGCGCACCGAAAATACAGTGTACTCCAATCTACGAGCCCAGTCGGTAGCGCAATTTGATCGCTATAGTATCGACGATTCTGTCGTTCCACGATTGTTCGAGCAGCTCTTGAAATGACTGAAAGTTACCTCGCGGCAAATTACTCCCGCGCGTATAGACCACGAACAAGTCGGAAAGCGGCGCAATTTCCCAGCGATATCTCGCCTGAAATGTAAGCCTACTGATGGCGAAGTCATCCGGTGTTGAATCCGGATTGGCAACACTGCGCAAAAATTCTCGAGAGTTCGGATTGACCTGCCAAAAACGATCTTCAAAGGCCTTCAGGGCGGTCCACTGCATGGTAAAGCGCAGTTGCTGCTTAGCGCAGATGAAATAGTTCGTTTCCAGGCGCGCAGACCATTGATGGGATTCAAAGCTCGTGTAGTTACCATCGCCCTTGTGGACGAGTAGCGCTTCTCTATCGGTATAGTCGAGCCTGAAGTCTGTGGAAAACCTATCGCCAGCACTATATCGCACTAATTTTTGTGAATTACTAAATAAAAACAAATAGTTACAATTTTCTTTGAGCTACTAGCACACTAACTTTTGATATCTAGGCCAACGCAGGCTGCACCTGCCATGTTTCATCATTATTGCTCTGCAATTTGCCTTTATTACGTCATTCGCTTGTCAGATTACTGCGTTGTAATACACGCTAATCTATTATCAATTGCTAAGGAGTATCCGGTGAAACTGTTCAAGAAAGCTCAGAATTGTCTGTTCGTTGAGGAGGAGAGGTATAAATGGGCCGCGAAGAAATCGACTATGAGTCGTCATCTGATTACGGTATCTGTGCTGTGTCTGCTTACAGCATTTCTGTTTAGTATGCTGCGCTAGCGCGCTTGAAGGACGGCCTCTGCAGTTAGCCGCTGATCACCACGTTGAATATCCAAGAGCACGGTATCCCCGGGTGCTGATTCCCTCAGCAGATTGGAATAGACTTGCAGATCCGTCATAGCTTGCTCATTGTAGTTGAGCAGAATATCTCCAGAGCGCAGTCCGGCCTGTTCCGCAGCACCGCCTGGGGTAACATCACTTAGTCGCACGCCGCTACCGGAAAAAGCGAAGTCTGGCACCGTACCTAGGCTCGCAGATCGCTCTCCACTCGCCCCGCTGACTCTCGAGCGCACTCGAACCTGCGCACCAGCAAGTGTCACCCGCAGCGGTTCAGTATTGTCGGCGAGATAGACTGCAGCCTCTTCTAGCCAGAGTGCCACATCAGTCATGCCGGCCAGATCGAGCGTGTCTGCGGTATCACTCAACTGATGATAATCCTCATGCACGCCGCTAAACAGATGAATAGCAGGTATGCCTGCATTCAGGAAGCTCACATGATCGCTGCTAGCAATCGTGTTGGCGGGAAAACTGGAATTTACACCGATGGTGAACCCGATGCCTTGTGCCATGAAGGGCCACTCATAGGCGCTATCGGTAGCGAATACTTGGAGGGCTCGGCCATCGAGACGCCCCACAGCGTCGAGATTAACCATGGCGTAGAAGTCTGAAGCACTGAAGCCGGCGGGCGGGTTGTCTACAAAATATTTTGAGCCGAGTAAGCCAGATTCTTCTCCGCTGAAGGCAACGAAAAGAATCGGTCTCTGCGGCGTAAAAGCACGCACGAGCTGGCTTGCTACTTCTATCAACGTGGCGATACCCGACGCGTTGTCATCTGCCCCTGGAAAATGACGACCAGATTCCGCATCGATACCTAGATGATCATAGTGTGCGGCGATAATCAACGGCTCACCACTAAACGAGCGGTTCACACCTGGAATCATGCCAACGATATTCGCCATCTTGACATTGCCTTTTCCAGCAACGCTTTCATTCCATTCTTGACTATAAGTTCCATTAAGAGTCTGTAAACCGGCGGATCGAAATTGTCCTATAATATATTGCGCAGCCAGATCGATGCCACTCGTCCCAATCCCTCTACCTTGAAATTCCGTAGAGCTTAATAGCCTCGCGTGCTCTTTCAGTTGATCAACCCGGTACTTCGAAGGGAGCACCGCAAGTGGCTCCAGCACAGGTAGATTCTCGAAATTTATCGCGGTTTGAAGGTCCGGTTTGATCCATTGCATAGGTGAATCCGGACTTGACCAGATCCCCTTCACATCATTCGTAGGCTCATCACCCAAGAAACTCAGATAGGAGTACTTGCCGTAGTGCGGCAACTTCTCAATCATTCCTGGCATCGCTATCATCTGATCTACATCGATGAAGCC
>CALKDE010000375.1 GCA_938082955.1 uncultured Pseudomonadales bacterium | reverse complement strand
CTGCGTGGGAAAATAATTCGCAATCTGGTGCCGAACAAGATTTAGAGACTGTACCGCGTCCGCGCCAAACTCATTCTCCGCTTCGACACCACAAGCAAAACCTAGACAGTCTAGGAGCGGATTGGAGAAGAGTGATACCCGCGCCTCGGAATTGAATGCCCCGGGATAGGCCATCACCGTTACGAACTGGCCTTGGACTCCGTAGCCAGTTGAAAAATTAAAGGTGCCACCACTGCCGTCTTCTAAATGCGAATGGCTTAGCCCCATGTTGTGCCCTAGCTCATGAGCGACAACCAGATCGACAGGACAATCCACCGCGATCTGTGAATAGGCGGTGTTTCGCTCAGCTTCACGACTAAAGTCGCCATTGGTACTAAACCCGCCTACCGCTGCCAAGCCACAACGCCCTTCGCCGGCTTGCTTTGGTCGAAACAGCACAACCAGGTCAGCCCCATAAGTTTCTCGCAGACTATCGACGCTGCTAAATGCACTATCAGTTTTCTCGATGAGATGATTCAAAGCCGCATCCATGTCATCGCTGTCGTTATAGTTAACCAGACCGTGATAGACCGGGCGCAGCGTGATCTTGACACCGCTATCGGCATAAATCTGATTGGCTACGCTAATCAATTGATTGATACGAGTCTGGACACCATGGGGATAGATGGCTGCAGCACTTGGCGTATAGAGAGTTAGCACATCGATGACAGTGTTACTGTGGTCCACCGAGCTAGGGTTTGTGGCATCGGTAGACAGCAACATCTCATTGAAGTCACTAATGCCATCGCCATCGCTATCTACTCGAATATCTTCGACTACATTTACAATGCCATCGACTCGCAGATTACCCATGATCACCGAACTGATCACACGGGGTTTTGACTGATCATTGGTTGCGACACTATAGCTAAAGAACTTTTTCTCTCCAGACAGAAAATTTCCAAGCTCGCAATAGAGAGTTTTCTGCAGAGAAAGGCTCAGCTGCTCTCGACACTCAGCTGGAGCTGTAAGCAATTCGCTGTTCTCGAGAACGAAAAAAAACTCCACATATAAATCGTTGTGCGATTGACCACTGATGTTTTCAAACTCGATACTGACATCTATCGTGTTACCAACCAATACGCTATCGCTGGCAAAGCGTTGAGTAATGCGAAAGTTATTGCGGTCAATTTCAGGCGTGCTCACCGCTGCCGAATCGGCCCCTGCGTCTGCAGTCAATGATTGCGAATTCGCGTTACTGGCTTGCATCGGGAGAATAGAGAGTATTTCTGGTTGCGGCTTCAATAGCGCATCACTACTAGCATTATCAATAATGATGTAATCGTTCTGAAAATCCTGCTCGATGCCGAGCAGACTGCCAGGCTTATAGATCCAACCCTGATAGTGGGCATTGTCTGCATTCGCGATCGCGTATAGCTGGAAGGTCTCGTCGTCGCTGCTCAGGTGTCCGAACAGGCTCCGCTGCCCCTGGGTGATAGTGAGCGAGAAGAATCTATCGTCGTCGCGTCCTTCTGCACCAATTACTCGATCGCCATTCACATAGCGGTCCAACGTCACAACCTGCAACTGTATCTGTCTGCTATCGGAAATTTGCAAACTCAGGTAAGCACCCAAGTAGATGTTGTTCAATTGAGCGCTATCCAGCGCTATTGCCTGCGAGATTTCAGCATAGGTTGGCGGCTCCTGCTGACTATCGAGCTGCTGTATGGGGTAGATAAAAGCCTGCTGCCCATGCAACGGAGCCAGCCAAAGCAGGACAAGCATAACGAAGGCGCAACTTAAACCTCTCGACATTGAAATCTGCTTAGAAAAAAGTGATAGGGGCATGGCGATGAATAGTTAGCAGCAGCTAGCGCTTCTCAACTAATTCTCTCCTCAGTCAGATTGGGCATGAGACCTTACAACATGGCCCGAGTGCCTATTATTTAACGACTAGTCCTGCACATTGCTATCTGCAACGCAGGCTGTAGCGGTCACTCAATAATTTCACTATACATTGAACAGCGGCATTATCTAGTTGTTTTTATTAGCTTTAGTTGTGTATTCCGCCACTATGTATAGCCACTATTTCAGTCCCCTCACAGATCATACCTTTCTCAATCAAATCAAATAGAGCGTAGAACAGCTTGCCGGTGTAGACCGGCTCGAGGGGCAAATCGGAGAATCTCGCGAATTCGCGCAGAAATGACTGCAAGGCCGCATTGGAGCGCGCATAACCGCCACAGTGGTGCGTGTCATCGACCTGCCAATCAGTGGGGTCGGCGCAGCCACATGCCGCTAATTGACTCAAAACCTCAGACTGCAGATAACCATCACCCTTCAAAACACTGATTCCCAGTACCTGGGGAGCACTATCACCGTGGATTTTCGATAAACCGCTTATCAGCCCTGCCATGGTGGTGCCTGTACCGCAACATAGAACGACTAACTGCTTCGAATCGGCATTGTGCCACTTAAGTAACGGTGCAATCTCTTCGCAGCCCTTGATCGCCAGGGAATT